>JALYUA010000204.1 GCA_030854005.1 Acidobacteriota bacterium | reverse complement strand
GATCGGCACCGAGTGCCAGACGCCGGCCATCTTTGCGGCCGAGTGGGCCCGGAGGTTCTTCGATCAGTTCCTCGAAGGCCAGCCCGTCGGAGCGCTATTTCTCGATCTGCGGCGGGAGTTTTACCAGCAGCACAACAACATTCTGGGGCTTCTCTATGCGCTCTATTGCGACGGGGACACCCGGATCGTCCCCGCGTCAGCCTGAAGGGGGTTGCGCATGACCAACGACTCGACCCCGGGAGAAGCCCCCTCCGAGCCTCCGATGGGTCGGTTTCGCGAGCGGGTCGCGGCGGGAATCGCCCTTCTCGTGATCGTCGCGGGCCTCGGGATGATGCTGTGGTCCTTCCGGTACCTCGATGACAAGGAGAAATTCGGAAGGGCGAAAGACCTCCTGCTCATCATCAATCCGGTCCTCGGCCTCGTGATCGGCTACTACTTCAACAAGGTCAGCACGGAAGCCCGCGCGGAGAGCGCGGAGAAAACGGCGCGCACCGCCACCGCGGACGCGAGGCAGGCGTCGGAGTCGCGCGACAAGGCGCAGGACCTCGCCGACGCGGCCCGCGCGGGCGCGGAGGAGATGGGGACGCATCTGGAAGAAGTCAGCCAGGCCGCCGAAAAGGTCCTCGCTCAGATGCCGGCGCGCTCCGCGGGGACGCTCGCCGCGGCCGAGGCGGGCCCGAAGACGGCCGGCGATCCCCGATGGGAGCTGGAAAACGCTCTCGCGCGCGCCAGGCGCGTGCGGGGCGGTCCGTGGATCGCCGCGTCCGGTCAGGCGGGCTAGCCGTGCGCCGCGAGAAGAGGGCCCGAAGCATTTTTTCCGCCGCACTGCGGCTCGCCTCGCTCTGCTTTCTGATCGCCGCGCCGATGGCGATAGCGCAGGATCGCGTGACGTTCTTCGGTTTCGCCCCCGACGCGGATTACAAACAGGCCGACTCGAAGCTCTGCTCCTATCTCCAGACGTCGACGCACGCGATCGTCGAACGGCGCCTGCCCGACAGTTACGTCGACGCGATCAGCGGCGTCGTCGACTGGAACAGGCGGGACGGCGCGTACCTCGCGCGGCTGACCCCCTACGCGTACGTCGCCGCGGAGATGCTCGGAGCGGATTTCGAAATCCTCGCGACGTACCAGAGCCGCGCGACGTCGAGCCGCACGTACCACTCCTATTTCGTTGTGAACCGGGACAAGTACAGGGAGGCAATGCAGCTCTCCGGCGAGGCGAAGCCGAACCTCGCCGACCTGAGGGAGTACCTCCGCAGGAGGCAGACGCCCTCACCGGCGAAGTTCGTCTACCACGACAAGTTCAGCACCTCGAGCTACTTTCTCCCGTCGCTCTACTTCCGCGCGCAGCGGATCTTCGCGATGGCCTCGGCGGCGGAAAACCTGATTGCCATCGACATCGAAAAGCTGGCCGCGAAGAGCAGCTCCGCCCTCGTGGAGGAGGTCGCGCAGGGAAACGCGGACCTCGCCGCCGTCTGGGACGGCACCAAGACGAAGTACGAGAAGACCCCGGACCTCCTGGAGAAGTTCGCCGGCCGGGTCTATTTCATTCAGCTGCCGGAGGTCCTGCCGAATGACCTGCTCGTCGCCTCGAGCTGGATGGAGCCGGCGCTCAAGGACCGGATCCGCGGCGCGATCCGGGGCATGAAGGGCAACGCGGCGAACCAGATCAACGTCGGAGACTTCGCCTGGTGGGATGACATCGCCGAGGCGAGCGACGCGCGGGAAGCGCTGGCGGGCTTGCGCCGGGAGGCGGCCGCGGCGCCCGCCCCGGTCCCCGTGCGGGTCGAGGAGACGAAGGATCCCGTCCTCGAGAAGTACGTTCAGGCGGCGCGGCAGGCCGTCCGGCTGTCGGGCACCGAGTTCGTCCTCTTCGACCCCGATTTCCACAAGCACGTCGACGTCCTCTGGACTCTGAAGCTCGTTCACGACGGCGCCGTGGATCTCACGAGCGACTTCCGCCATTCCGGCATCCCCTCTCAGAGGTTCTCGATCAGCTTCACGAGCCCGGAAGACCTCACCGTGCGGATCGGGGCGCTGATCCACAGCCGGATTCACCGCATCCGCTACGTCTGGCCCTACGAGGACAGAATCCCGACGGTCATCCGCGACGTGGACTTCGCGATCCCGGCGTCGAGCAAAGTGAAGGCGCAGAAGATCAGCTGGATCGATCCGGGGAGAAACGAGTTCACCGAGGGCGGCATCTTCGACGTCGAAGTGCGCAGCGCGGACTTCTACAAGTTCCAGTTGAAGGACACGTCCTTCGCCAAGACGCCGAACGGCGTGACGCTCGACTTCGAGCCGATGAGCAACATCGCGTATCGCGTGATCCTCGTGCGCCCGGCACTCGAGAGCGCCTGGCTGAAGGCCCTCTCGGGCGCCTTCGTGGCGCTCATGGCGCTGGCCGCCGCAGCCGCTGCTTTCGCGCTGCGGCGGAAACCCTCCCCGGACCCGCTCGCGGCGGCGGCCGGCGGAGCGGTCTCCGGATGAACTACGTCGATTTCGACCTCTCCCTCGAGCCCTTCGAGGGGAAGTACCGCGCGTGCGTGTGCTCGCCGGGGGGCGAGGGCGAATCCGACTTCACGTCGCCCTTCTCCGAACAGGACCTGAGGATCTTTCGCCTGGAAGCGACCCGCGCGAGGAGCGATCTGCGGCGGATGGAATCGACCGGCATGAAGGCAGCCCGCGAGTTCGGGGAAAAGCTCTACCAGGCCGTTTTCACGGGTCTCGTCCGGGATTGCCTGACCCGCAGTCTCGACGGCGTGGTCCCGGGGGAGACCGGTCTCCGGATCCGCGTGGATCTCTCGAAGACGCCGGAGCTCGTGAACCTTCCGTGGGAATACCTCTACGAACCGTCGCAGAAGCGCTTTCTCGCGCTGTCCGAAGACACTCCCGTCGTGCGCTACCTGGAACTGCCCGATCGGATCAAGCCGGTTCCGGTCAAACCTCCGGTGCGGGTGCTCGTCGTCATCGCGAGCCCGAAGGACAAAGCGCCTCTCGACTCGGCCCGGGAGTTCAAGAAGCTCCAAGGCGCCCTCGAAACGCTCATCCAGAACGGAATGGTCGAGGTCGATCTCCTGGAGACGCCCACGTTCAAGGTGCTCCTGAAGGCTCTGAAGCGGAAGGCGTACCACATCTTTCACTTCGTGGGCCACGGCCAGTTCGACGACGAGTGCCACGAGGGGCTGCTCCTGTTCGAGGACGAGGAGGGCAACGGCGATCCCGTTTCGGCGCAGGCGCTCGGAGTCCTTCTGCGCGACGAGCCGTCTCTTCGACTCGCCGTGTTGAACGCGTGCGAGGGCGCCCGCGTGTCGAGCTGCGACCTGTTCGGCGGGACGGCGCAGACGCTCATCCAGCAGGGGATTCCCGCTGTGATCGCGATGCAGGCGGAGATCAGCGACGAAAGCGCGCAAAACTTCGCGGAGACGTTCTACAGCGCGCTCGCGACCGGCTCGGCGGTGGACGCGGCGCTGGCGGACGTGCGCAAGATCATCTACGGCGAGGGCAGCGTCGAATGGGGAACGCCCGTCCTGTACATGCGCTCGGCGGACGGGCGTGTCTTCGACGTCGACCGGATGAGCGTCGAGGTCCGGCGGCGCGACCGCATCGCGGAGCTCTCGAGACAGGCCGAGGAAGCCGTGACCGCCGTCCACTGGCCGACGGCCGTTCAGAAGCTCAAGGATCTCGTCGCACTGGATCCCTCGAATCAGAAGGCGGTGGAGCGCCTCCGATACGTGGAGCAGCTGTCGGCGAAGCCCGCGACCGGCTCCGCCCTGACCGTCCCGGTCTCTGCCGTGGACGTTCGCCCCCCCGCCCCGGATCCGGCGCACGCCGCCGCCATGCCGGCGGCGGAGGCGCGTCCGGGCACCGAGCCGCTCGAGACGCCTGCGGCCGCGTCCGCGTGGCGCGGTCCGGCCATTCTTCTCGCCGTCGTCTTTTTGGCGAATCTCCTGGAGACCTCGACGGAGACGTGGCTCCAGAGGAGGTACGACCTGGGGGTCGGCTCTTCCCATCGGATCGCGTATGCGGTGCATGCCCTGGAGGGGCGGGTGAGCTTCGAGAATCACGACCTGGCGGACCCGATCGCGATTTACGGCTACTCGATCGCGTACTTCTTCCTCTTTCCCCTTCTGGGGCTCGCCGTTGCCTTCGGTCTGGCCCGGCGGAGGGATCCTCGCGCGTTCCGGCTCTTCGCCGTGGCCGTCGCCATCGACTACGCGATCAGCCTGCCGTTCTTTCTCTTCTTTCCCGTCCCCGAGCGCTGGGCGTTTCCCGACTCGGGGGCCATGCTGCTCTCGGATCGGTGGTCCAGCCGGCTGATCGAGATCATCCGGCCGATCAGCGGCCTCGACAACTGCTTCCCGAGCTCCCACGTGTCTCTCACGGTCATCCTGATCGCGTTCTGCTATCTGTATCGGTTCCGTTTCCGCGCGACCGTTCTGGCCCTGGGGATCGCGGTGATTCTCTCGACCTTCGTGCTCGGGATCCACTGGATCGCCGACATCCTCGCCGGCGTGTCAACGGGCGTGCTCGCCGTTTCGCTGGCGCGGCTCGCGGAGCGCCGCCATCTCTTCGCGCGCGATCCGCGGACGCGGCTCGGCCTGCGCCTCGCGCGCCTCTCCGAGACGGTGAAGGCCCGGCTGTCCGGCCCCGTCCGGCGCCGCAGCGCTTAACCCGGATTATTCAAGGACACCCGGCCGAAACACGGACACGTCCCTGGAGACAGAGGGTCCGGCTCAGCGCCCCTCGGCGACGATCAGGCCGGCAATCCGCTCCGCGAGGGCTCCGATGGTCCGTGAAGGATTGACGCCGAGCGCCTCCGGGATGATCGCGCCGTCGGCGACGTACAGGTTGCGGTAGCCGAAGACCTCGCCCCTGTGATCGACGACGCCCCTCGTCGAGTCGCTTCCCATGTTGCAGCCTCCCAGGGGATGGGGCGTGATCAGGTCGTGCGCGAAGAACCAGGCGGGCGGCACCATCGGAATTCCTCCGGTCGCCGCGGCGAGCCGCAGATGCATCTTGACGACCTCCTCGACCGCCCGCCGCGATTGCGCGACGTCCCACGCGAGGTCGAGGCTGTGCCGCCCGCCGACCTGCTTCAAGCGGAGCTGCCCGTTCGCGGCGTCGACGGCCTGAGCGAACCAGGGCATCACCCCCTGGAAGGAGTCCGGGCCGCCGAGCAGGGTGCGGAACGAATCGATGAGCAGCCGGGCCCGAAGGCCGTTCGCCGGCTTTTCCGCGCACCGCCTCCCGTAATCCGCGAGCAGATCCGGGAAGCCGCCATCCTCGATCCAGAACGACTCGCCGCCCTGGCTGCGGTCCAGGAAATCGATGGCGCTCGAGATCGTCGGACCTCGAGTGGGAGACAGCGGCTTGCCGATGTGCAGCGCAGGCGTCAGGAAGTCTCCGTTGCTGCTCCAGTCGTGCCCCAGGCGCGGGCTGATCCCGGGAAGGCTCCGGGTGACGTCCCGGCACCGGAGCAGCAGCTCGGTCGACCCGAGCGATCCGGCCGAGACGAGCACGAGCCGCGCCCTCTCCCGGCCTGGGACCCGGCGGCCGCCCTTCAGCTCGTCGTAGAAGACGTCGTAGCCGCCGCCGTCGACGGGCTCGATGTTGGTGACGATGTGGAGCGGTCGGACCTCCGCGCCTTTCTGTTCGGCGCGAGGGATGTAGTTCAAGTCAAGAGTGTTCCTCGCGTCGACGTCGCAGCCGATATCGCAGTTGCCGAGGTGGACGCACGTACCCTGCTCGACGCCCTGGGCGTTGACGAACCTCTTCGACCGCCGCGCGTCGTGCGGGTCATCGAGCTCGTAGCTCCATTCGGGGTCGAAGGACACGGCCAGCTCGAGAGGGCGGAAGCGGTCGCCGTGCCCGGTCGCGTCGGCCGCCTCCTTCATCAGCTTCGTCCGGGACGTCCACTGGGAGGAGGGGACCTTCTGAACGTTCATGAAGGAGGCCACGGCGTCGTAGTGTGGCTTCAGCTCCGCGTACGTGATCTCGGCGGGCCACCCCGCGGCGAACACGTCCGGTGGCGCTTCGCACGAGATGTTCGCGTAGATGAGCGAGCCGCCGCCGACGGCCGCTCCCTGCGCGACCGTCATGTGAGGGAAGCAGCGAAGGTCGAGCCAGCCGTTTTCCCGTTCCGGATGCGCGTCGTTCCACGTCCACGGATCGTCCGGCGCCCGCGGGTAGCTCGTCTTGTCCCATCGCCGTCCGCGCTCGAGGATCAGGACCCTGTAGCCGGCCTCCGCGAGGCGGCACGCCGTGATGGCGCCTCCGAAACCGCTTCCGATGACGATCGCGTCGAAGCTCATCGAAGCGCGGCTCAGGCGCCGGGGCCGGGACGTCTCGGCTCTTCGGGCGGGCCCGGCTTCAGATACGAGTCCGCGAGCTCGCCCAGGAAAAACCGGGTGAACTCGGCGATCGCGGCCGTCGTCTCGACGATGTCGCGGGCGTTGGTCGCTCGAATCGTCCCCGCGAGCTTTACGAGGTCGCCCGGACCCAGAGTCAGGATCCCGGCGCCGACCACCGGGCCGCTCTTGTCCCGTCCCTGGTGGAGGCGGGTCAGAAGAGTCGTGGTGTCGCTCCAGAGGTCGAACGCGGAGTCGCGCCGGACCTCTTTCTTTCCCGCGAGGTAGTAGCTCTTTCCCTCGCGCTCGAACCCGAGCTCGTAGACCATCAGCTTCAGGTTCGGCTGATCGGTGGGCGAGAAGAGATTGAAGACGCCGTCCCGGCCCGGGATCGGCGCCCCGAACGGCGCAAACTCCACGCGGCCGGACAGTCGCCCGGCGTGAGCGGGCTCGCTCGTGAAACGCCGGAGGTCCTCGATCGCCACGTCCGCGTGCAGCGAAAGAATCGTTCCCTCCGCCTTGCCCCGACGGCCGCCCTCCTCCGGGTCCGACGCTCCCATCGAGAAGCCCCCCGCCATCGTTTCCTTGAAAGTGATTCCGACCGTGCCGTCTTTCATGATCGTCCTCCGGTTCCTGGGGAAATCCGTCCTGATCGCTCCCCGCGGCCCGGGACGCGATCTGCGTTCGAGGCTTTCGGCAATGAGGCCCCGGGAGGCTCGAGCCACTGCTGGTCGAGGCCCAGGTTCACGACGGACTCGAGACCTTCCGGCGCCGAGGCGGGCGGCTTCGGGAAGCTCAGGAACCAGCTCTCGCAATGGTCATCGAGAATCCCGTTGGCCTCGGGCACGAAGGCGATGAAAAGGGGATCCGGCTCGATCCGCAGGTCCTTCAACGGCGCGACGCGCGGGTGATCTCCGAGCGTCAGCCTCGCCGAACCCTTCCTGAAGAGCGAAAGCCCCATCTTTCCCCTGAAATGCACGAAGGACTTCATGAGCATGCCGCGGTACTGAGAGTAGTTCGCCGCCGCGGCCGAAAAAGGGAGGCCTGCCGACGACGGCCGGTCGATCTCGATCCTCATGCAGAGCTGCCCGTCGAGGTCGTACCGGCTGCTCACGGTTCGGTCGCCGACGACGTAGTCGAGGTTGGCCTGATGCTTGGGCATGCCCCAGATCCCCTTGCCGCCTTTGACCGAGATCTCGGTGCTGACCGGCAGGTCGAAGACGAACTGTCCCGTTCCAAAGGGCTTCCAGAGAAGGGCCGGAAGAAGCGGCGGCGCGGGGGAGGATCCGCGGGTGCAGGCGATCGCGATCGAAAACTCGATGTACTTGCCGATGTCGGTGACGCGGTAGTCGATGACGCTGACCACGAGCAACCCCTTCTTCCAGAGCCGCAGGGGGTGAATCTCTGTTCCCGGCAGCAGGGCCTTCGCCCTTTCCGCGTCGATGGGAAAAACGGCGAACAGCGCCGGAGAGCGGGCGCAGTTGACGGGCAGCGCGAACGGGATGCCGTCCACCAGAGCGAAGCGGCCCTCCTGCCGCGCGAGGCGTCTCGGAACCCCCATCTCCGTCCGCTTCCTTTCTGTCTTTTCTCAGTCCGGTTTGTTCAACGCGGCCAGGATGATGGGAAACGTGTCGCGCGCCGCGTTCTGACCGAGGAACACGTCGAGATGACCGTACGAGGGGAGGATGTGGAGCGCGTGACGATCCGGAGCGTGGCGGGAGAGGTACCGGAACGTCTCGACCTGGCTCCTCGGAAGAAAGCACAGGTTCCGGTCGCCGGCGAGGAGCGTGATGCGCGCGTCCGTGCGGGGCGGCCCGGCGGCGAAATCCTCCGGCAGGCTGCGGTTCCCCTCGACGGCGACGAGATTTCCCTTCGCGACGCACCGCGCCATCTGATCGAAAAACGTCAGAGGAACACTCGCAAACTCCTGCTTCACCCATTCGTGGGTTTCCTCGTTCAGGTTCTCGTGGCGCCAGAGGGCCGGGAAGCCGCTGCCGTACGTGAAGCTGACCTGCTTGCAGACCGCGTTGTCGCATTCGTGGTGCGTCAGGGACACGAGCAGGGAAACGAGCTTCGCCGGCAGCGTCGGCGCGTCGATGCCCCACCGGGGGTTGAGCTCTTTCGTCACGAGGTGAATCAGGGGCAGCGTGAATCGCAGCTTGAATTCGGAGAAAGACGGAACCACGGGGTGGAGCGAGACCGCGTTGCTGACGATCGCGGTCACCTGCGGCAGGAGTCCCGCGACGGCGGACATCATGAAGCTGGTGGAGCCCTGGCAGTGGATCAGCGCCTTGATCTTTTTCGCGCCCGTGTGGGCCACGACCGTCTTGACCGCTTCCGGGTGGTCGAACAGCGCCGCCTGATCCAGGGTCCACGGGTTCGGCGGCAGGTCGATGCTCGCGCGCCAGTTTTCGAGCCAGACGTCGTAGCCGTTGTCGATCAGGAAATCGACCAGTGTCGTCTCAACCGGCGGTCGGAAGATGTTCGCGCGAACTCCCGCGCCGTGGACGAGCAGGACAGGCCCGCGGGGAGCCGGTCCCGACCGCTCGACATGGATGAGGTTGCAGCCGAATCCGTCCCCGGCAGTAAACGGGATCACCCGCTCGCTTCGATGCGCCCCCTGCGGCGGCTTCCCCGCGGGGTCGCCGGGCGCGGCGGGTCCGGGAAGAGAGGTCTCCATGGCTCGGGATTCTCTCGCGGGCTTTCAGCCTGCCGCGATGGCGGCGGAGGCGAGATCCGCGACGGCCATCACGGTCCAGTGGGGGTTGACCCCGAGGCTGGTCGGAAAGACGCTCGCGTCAGCGACGAAGACGCCGCGCGTCCCGTGGACTCGAAAGTCGGGCCCGACGACAGCGGCGTCCCCGGCGGGCCCCGGCCGGGCCGCGAGACAGTTGCCTCCCTGCGGGTGCCCGGTGCCGATCTGGATCTGGTCGAAGCTCGACAGTCGCGCGATCCGCTCCTTGTAGTTGGCCGCCGTGAGCTCCCAGCCGTCGAGCGCGCCGATCAAGACCCGCCGCGGCGCCGGATCGGAGTGGAAGAAGAGATCGCACGTCGTCAGAAGACCCGACCGAAGTCGCTCGAAGTCCACCGGATCGAGCTCGACGTGGATGTCCTCGCCGTCGCCGATCCAGTGGGCGTCCACCCACGACTTCGACGTCGCGCCGACGAGCGGCGCGGCGCAGGCGTAGTGACGGTAGCGGTCCACGTTTCGCTGCAGGTCATCCATCCACCCGGGCAGCGCCAGGGTCTGGGTGGCGGGAGGGTTGAACCACGTCTCGATCACGAAACCGTCGTCGGTCTCCGGCCGGTAGTAGTGCGCGATCTGAAGCCCGTCGAACGCGCGGATCTCGCCGTCGTAGTCGGCGTGGACCGGGCTTCCGAAGTTGAACGAGAAGCGCTTTCCCAGCGGAAGCCCGAGCGCATTGATGAAGGCCGTGCGCTCGAGGATCGCGGTGCTGCCGATCGCGCCCGCGGAGACCACGACCTTGCGGGCCCGCAGGGTCTCTTCCGGAAATCGCTTCGTCCGCGCGCGGAGGACGACGCCATCCGCCTCGAACGAGCCGTCTCTCAGTTTTCCGCAGAGGCGGAGCGCCTGGCGGCCGGTGAAGACGGTCAGCCGTCCCCGTCCCGCCTTCGCGCTCCGGGCCGCGGCGGGAAGCATCGTCTGGAGCACCGAGTTCTTGCGCAGGTAGGCGCACACCATGTTGCAGTAGCCGCACCCCAGGCACGCGGGATCGTGAGAAAGATTGACCTCGCAGGGGTGCAGGTTGCGATCGATCCCCAGTTTGATCGCGCCGCTTCGCAGGAACTTTCCGGTCGGGTTGAGAAATCCGGACAGCACGACCTGGTCGACTCCGCCGATCCCGACGTCCCGCGCGATGCGGTCGTAGGCCCGATCCAGCTCCGCCCCCGTCCAGGGCACGCCGAATTCGTCTCGCCACCGCGCCCGGACCCGATCGGGCATCCGGAAACACACCGCGTTGTTGACGACGCTGCTTCCGCCGAGGCACTGCCCCTGGAACACGAACATGGCGTGGCCGAGCGTCAACTGGAGGCCGCCGTGCTTGTAGTAGCGGGCCAGGGTCTCGATCTCGTCCCACGGCGTCGGGCGGCGCTCCCCATGCGGCCCCACCGACGAACCGCCTTCCGGAACGTAGTCGCCCGCCTCCAGAAGCGCGACGTCCATGCCGTGGTCTTCGACCAGCCGGCGGGTCACCACCGCGCCTCCGGAGCCCGAGCCGATCACGACCGCGTCGAAGACGTGATCGGGCAGGGGAGCGTCCGCCCCGACGAGGATCTCCCGGGCGAGCAGGGGCTCCGCGGGCACCGTCGCCAGAGCCCCGCGCGGCCGGTCCGGAAAGATCTCGTAACCGAGGGCCACGCCGGCCGGGGGCCGGCCAGAGGAATCGAGCGTCCCGTAAATCAGGATGAACGCGAGGCGCTGGGCGAACCGGGCGAGGTCCCGGGCCACCTGAGGCAGCAGCCCGAACGCGCCGCTGCCGTTCTCGAGCTCGGTCAGCCTCCCCCGGACCGCATCCCGATCCGACCGATCGATGAAATTCAGCGTCGCGTCGAGAACGGCGAGGGTCAACCGGATCTGGTCGACCCGGTCGGACCCGGCCGCCGCCAGCTCCTCGACGAATCGGACGCCGCGGGCGGCGATCTGCTCGGCGGAGAGGGGAAGTTGTGGGGAACGGAAGGCATCGACCAGGGCGCGGATCAGGTCTCGTTCGTTCGGCGAAAGGGAAGTCATCTGTCTGCGTTTCTCCCCGGGCGAGGGCCTTTCCAGACAGAGATCGACCGTGAGGCCCGCGTCCCGACTACTACGATCGGGGCGGCGTCCGCTTTTGGTTCCCGGGGCGGGATTTTTTTTGAACCCGAATCCCCTCGGATTCGGATCGTAGTGATGGACGGGTGGGTGGGCCCTCCGAAACTGCGGGGAAGTTCCCCCGGGGGCGGTTCTGTGGGCCGTCAGGCGGCGGCGGAAGGCGAAGGAGAAGAATGTTCATCTCGGTGATCAACCACACGAAAGACATCTCCGACGAGGAGGTCCACCACGCGCTGAGGGCCATCAACCGGCAGATCGAGTTCGACTTCCGGCCCTACTGGAGCCTCGGCGCCACGCTGCGGCTTGAGGGCAAGAGCGGCAGCCGGCCGAACCGCGAAACCCTGTCGGATATGCGCGGCGATTCCGTTCTCTACCTGTGGGACGACGTGGACGTCGACGACGCGCTCGGGTACCACGAACGGAACCACCGGGGCATCCCCTTCAGCTTCATTTTCACCAAGCTCGCCAAGGAGCTGAAAGAGAGCTGGACGGTCACGCTGTCGCACGAAGCGATCGAGCTGATCGGGGATCCGGAGGTCAACCTGCTCGTCCAGGGGCCGCACCCGAGGACGGGCCACGAGGTGTTCCACTGGTACGAGCTCTGCGACGCGGTCCAGGCGGAGTCCTACAAGATCGACGAGGTCGACGTCTCCAACTTCGTGCTTCCCCTCTATTTCACGTCCACCGAAGAGCGGGCCGGCCGGAACGACTTCCTGGGACGGCCCGGCGCCAACGGGAAGACGCTCGAATCGTTCCAGGTCAAGGAGGGGGGGTATATCGGCTTCTTCGACCCGGAAAAGAAGGACAACGACACCTTCGCGCTGGCCGGCGACAGGGAGGCAGAGCGGCGCAAAGAGGCGAAGGAGAAGCTCCAGAAGGCGCGCCGTGCAGGCCGGCACGGCCGAAACCGGCATGTGGCCGACGCGCCGACCATGCGGCTCGAGCGGCGGATGTAGCCAGGGCTTTGCCGACGTCCCCGGGAAGCCGGCCGCCGGCCGAAGCCGCTCCGCGAGGAGTCACACGCCCCGTCGAGGCGCCGCGCCGCGTCTCGCAAGAGGTCAAACGCGTTTTCGAACGGGCCCTGGCCGGGTCCGCGGAGGTGTGAGGATGGGACAGAGGAATCCCTCCCCGGGGCACGGGAGCGACCTGCCGTCGCGCGACGTCCTGCGATCGAGCATCGACGAAGCGCTTGCGGAGCTCAAGGGTCCGCAGCATCGCGCCGCGGTGCTCTCGGCCTCTCAGGCGACCAAAGGCCGGAGCCTGGTTCTCTCGGCCGTCCAGGAGGGCCGGCCGGTCCCGAAGGACGAGCATCCCGCCCTCGCCGCGGATGTCCTCGACCGCGCGCGCAAGGAGCTCGACAGGCTTCCGCCCGACCCGATCGCGGTCGCCGGATTCGTCGACACCGACGACATCGCGCTTTCGCTCGTTTTGACCCAGGTCGCCGAGAAGCACGCGGCCCCGGTGCGACCGGGCGTGCTGAAGGACATCACAGGCGTCAAGCGCTACGAGCTCCTGGACCCGGGGTGGTGGGGGTCTCTCGCGAACCGGCTCGTCCACAAGCGGGTGGGGTTCGTCTCGCATTCGTCTTTGCAGGACTTCCGGGTCGAGATCGCGGAGGACAGGCTGACCCTGGCGCTCGTCGGTGACTGGGGCACGGGGCTCCCGAGCTCGCGGGCGATCGCCGGCCACATGACCGCGTTGAAGCCCGCCTTCACGATCCATCTGGGGGACGTGTACTACTCGGGCACGACCGGGGAGGTCAAAAGCCGCTTCCTTCCCGACTGGCCCGCCGGCACGATCGGGACCTTCGCGATCAATTCGAATCACGAGATGTACGCCGGAGGCGAGGGCTATTTCGGCATCACGCTGAAGCAGGAACCCTTCCGTCTCCAGAAGGCGAGCTACTTCTGTCTCTCGACGCCGGGGTGGCAGATCATCGGGCTCGATTCGGCGTATGAGGCGTCGGACCTCCTCTATCAGAAGGGGCGTCTCTCCGAGGCGCAGATCGGATGGTTGAAGGCCCAGCTCGCCGAGGGCGCCCGCCGGGGCCAACGCTCGATCGTCCTCACTCACCACAATCCTCTCCCGGCCGGCGGGAGCGGCCCCGACGAGGGGCTTCTGAATCAGATGATCGAAGCCGCGAACCCGAACCCGTTCGACTTCTGGTATTGGGCGCACGAGCACGTCGCCGGACGGTTTGCTCCCTTCGGCGCCCCGGGACGCCAGTTCCTCGGGCGGTGCGTCGGGCACGGCGGCGTTCCCTACGCGCCGGAGACCGCAGGAGGGAAGGCAGGGGGGGGAATGGTCGAGTGGACCGAGACCGAGCTCGCCTCCGATCCCGACGAGCCCCGGCGAGCGAAGAACGGGTTCGTGTCGCTGGTCCTCGACTCGGGCACGCGGAAGGCCGAAGAGGCGTTCATCGACGAGTTCGGCGTGGAGAAGAAGCGCGGCTCGTTTTAGAGAGTCTCGGCCACGGAAAGGATGATGACGATGAAGAAGTCGAAGGCGACGAAGAAAAAAGAGATGCGAATCTGTGTCGATCGCGTGATCCCCCTCAAGTGGAAGGCGGACGCGGCCGCTCTGGCGGTCAGGGAGAACCCCGCCAACGGACCCCGGGGTCTGCGCATGATGCTCGGGGCCTCCGCCCACCCCGTGAAGATGGCCCTCTACACGGGAAAGCGCTGGAAGCCCGGCCGCAAGCTCGCGATCCGGTTCCTCGACGGGAGCAAGACGCAGCGCTCGCTGACGGAGCACTTCGCGACGATGTGGCTCAAGTTTGCCAACATCGGGATGGAGTTCGGGTCGAACCCGAAGGCGGAGATCCGGGTCTCGTTCCAGGCAGATCCCGGCTCCTGGTCGGCGGTGGGAACCGACTGCCTGCTGCGGGACGCCTTTCCGCTGTCGGAGCCGACGATGAATTTCGGCTGGCTGAGGGATGACACCGACGAGGAAGAATACCGGCGCGTGGTTCTCCACGAGTTCGGTCACGCGCTCGCGGCGATTCACGAGCATCAGAACCCGCGCGGAGGGATCCGCTGGAACACGAAGGCCGTTTACGACTACTTCAGCGGACCGCCGAACAACTGGAGCAAGGAAGAGATCGACTTCAACATCCTTCAGAAGTACAAACTCGACCAGTTGAACGCGACGGCCTTCGACCCGAAGTCGATCATGCTCTACTCGTTTCCGCCCGAGCTGATCCTGGGCGGCAAAGGAACCCGGAACAACAACGACCTCTCCGCAGGCGACCGGAAATTCATCGCCCGGATGTACGCGAAGGCGTAGCGC
>JALYUA010000198.1 GCA_030854005.1 Acidobacteriota bacterium | reverse complement strand
CGCGCCGGTGGCGGAGAAAGAACTCGATCAACCGACCATGCGCCTGATTCAGGTCGGGCTGAAGCTCGACGGCCCGCCGGAAGGAGGTCTCGGCCGGCGCCGTCTCCGCGAGAGCGTCCAGCACCATGCCCATCTGGACGGCGGAAATCGGATTCCTCGGATCCAGGGCGACCGCCCGCCGGCTCCAGACCAGCGCCTCATCCAGCCTCCCGAGGGCGAAGAGGGCGGTGGCGAGATTGTTGACGGCCGGAGAATGGTTCGGGCTCAGATCCACGGCCCGGCGGCTCGCTTCGAGCGACTCCCGATTCGCGCCTTTGACCAGGTAGGCGAGCCCGAGGGCCTTGTGCCCTTCGGGAAGCTCGGGAGCGAGCGCGATGGCTTTGCGGCTCGCTTCCAGGCTCGAGTCGAGCCAGGACTCGGTGAGTCCGAATCGACGCGCGCGCTGGGCATAGGCATCTCCCAGCCCGGCGTAGCCGAGGGCGAATCCGGGATCGAGCTTCAGCGCCTCCTGGAAATGCTCGATGGCGGTCTCGTTGTCCTCCTTGCGGAATCGGCTGTACTCGTCGCGGCCCTTCAGATAGAGGTCGTAGGCGCGAAGGTTTTCCGTCGGGCGCCCCTCGATCCGTTTCTTCTCGGCCGGCGAGAGCGTGGCCTGAAGGGAGGCGGCAATCCGCTGGGCGACGTCGCTCTGGATGGCGAAGACATCCTCGAGCTGACGGTCGTATGTCTCGGACCAGAGGTGCTCGTCGGTCGCGGCGTCCACGAGCTGTCCGACGATGCGGACCCGGTTGCCCGCCCGGCGCACGCTTCCCTCCAGGATGGTGGCCACGCCGAGCTCCGCGGCGATCTCGCGCATCGGCTTCTGCGTGCCTTTGTAGCGCATCACCGACGTTCGGGAGACGACCTTCAGGTTCCGGATCTTGGAGAGCTGGGCGAGGATGTCCTCGGTCATGCCGTCGGCGAAGAAGGCGTTCTCCGGGTCGGGGCTGAAGTTCTGGAACGGGAGAACGGCGATCGACCTGCGGTCGGCGGCCGAAGACTGCGGCGCGCGGGCACCCGGCTTCTGGGAACGCCGCCAGAGGAGCGCGCCTCCCGCCAGGACGACCAGCGCCACCGCCGCTCCCGCCCAGACGAGCCGTCGCATCGGCGCCGCTCTCGGGCCGGGCCCGGCGGGGTGGCCGGGAACCGCCGTCAGGGCGAACGCGATGTCGCCGGCGGACTGGAAACGCTCCTGCGGATTCTTCTCGAGGCAGTGATCGACCAGTCGGACGAGCTCAGCCGGAATCTTCCTGCCCGACTCGGAGAGGGGCGGCCGTTCTTCTTTGAGGATGGCCGTCATCGTTTCGACGAGGGTGTCCCGCCTGAACGCGCGCTGGCCCGTCAGCATCTCGTAGAGGATCGCGCCGAAGGCGAAAATGTCGGAGCGCTGGTCGGCCGGCTCGCCGCGCACCTGCTCGGGCGACATGTAGCCGACGGTCCCCAGGATGACGCCCGGCTCGGTCCCGGGAGTCTGCGTGGGCGCTTCCGTCAGCGGACCGTCGGCGGTCTCCGGAGCCCGGAGTTTCGCCAGTCCGAAGTCCAGAATCTTCACGCGCCCGTCCTTCGTGACGAAGAGGTTCTCGGGCTTCAGGTCGCGATGCACGATCCCTTTCTCGTGCGCCGCGGCGAGGCCGCGAGCGATGCCGATCGCGTACTGGACGACTCTTTTCGGCGGCAGGGGACCCAGCAACAGTTCTTCCCGAAGAGTTTCCCCTTCGAGCAGCTCCGAGACGACGTACGGAGAGCCGCCCGCCTCCCCGACGTCGTGAATCGTCAGGATGTTCGGGTGATTCAAAGCGGAAGCCGCCCGAGCCTCGTCGCCGAAGCGACGCAGCCGATCGGAGTCGGCGCCGAATCCCTCCGGGAGGACCTTCACGGCGACCTGCCTCCCGAGCCGCGTGTCCCGAGCCCGATAGACCTCGCCCATCCCTCCGGCTCCGAGGGGAGAGAGGACCTCATAGGGACCCAGGCGATGACCGGCCGGGAGCGCCATCTCCCGACTATCGGATCACGGAAGCAGGGCGGGGGTCAGTCCTGATTCTGTGATTCTGCACCGTGGCCGCTCGCCGCCCTTTTCGTGCCGAGTTCTGGGACGACCCGGTCTAGCGAATGCGAAGCACGACTTTGCCGAACGCGTGTCCCTTCGCGAGCCGCCTGTGCGCGTCGGCGGCTCGCGCGAGCGGGTAGCGCGCCGCGATCGGAACGCGCAGTTTCGAGGCCTCGATCGCGCGCGTCAGCTTCTCGAGCTCGCGCGCGCCTTCTTTCGCGTCGTAGGCCGTCATACGCAATCCAGCGCGTTTGCGGGGGGCGGGGTCGATCCCGTTGGGCCACGCGACGCGGCCGCCCTTTCGGACGGCGCCGAGGCACGCGGTGAGGCCCGGGCCGCCGATGGTGGCGAGGACCGCATCGACGCCGTCGGGCGCGAAGCGTTTCGCGACCGCGGCCAGATCCTTGCGGTTGCCGTCGACCGCCTCATCCGCGCCGAGGCGCCGCACGAACGCGACGCCCGCGCGGCCGTCCGCGGTCGCGAGGACGCGGGCGCCGCGCCCTTTTGCCAGCTGCAGCGCGATGCTCCCGACGCCGCCGGACGCCCCGTGGACGATCACCGACTCGCCCCAGGACACTTTGAGCGCGCCGACGATCCCCTCGAGCGCCGTCAAACCGACCGTCGCGACGGCGCCTGCGCTCGTCGCATCGAGGCGTCGCGGCGCGAGGGCGACCTTCGACGCGGCGACGGCCGCGTACTCGGCGTAGAACCCGCCCTTCGGGTTGGCGAAGCGGTAGCAGTAGACGCGCTGACCCTTCCGCAGCCCGCGGACCCGCGACCCGACCGCCGCAATGCGGCCCGCGCCGTCGGTTCCGAGGATCAGCGGGTAGCTCGGCTTGCCCGACGGCGACCATCCGCCGCGTATGTCGGCGTCCCAGCTTCCGACGCCCGCCGCCTCCACGGCGATCAGGACCTCGCCGGGGGAGAGTCGGGGCACAGGCATCTCGCGAACCTTCAGGACCCCGGGGCCGCCCGCCCGTTCGACGGTTGCCGCCCGCATCGTCCTCGGAGTCCCGCGCCGCCCCGTCCCGCGGCCCCTGCTTCTCGGAGTACCCCGTCGCTCAGCCATCTCGCCTCCCGATCGGTGGATCCGGATCCTGTCAGACGCTTCCAGAAACTCGTGCACGAATCGAACCGTCACAATCGGAAGGACACGCCCAGAATTCTGTTGGGTGAAGCGGCGGTGGCCCGTCCGGAACCGGACTTCATGCCTCGACGAGTTCCTGTGTCGGGCTCGAAGACCTCGACCCGGGTTGCCGCTGCCGGCCGCCGCGATTACAGTCTCCGCATGTGCCGTAACATCCGAACACTCGCCAACTTCGCCCCGCCCGCGACCGAGACGGAGATCCGCGCCTCGTCCCTGCAGTTCGTCCGCAAGTTGAGCGGGGCGAACAAGCCCTCGAAGGCGAACGAGGAGCTCTTCCAGCGCACCGTCGACGAAGTGGCCGCCGCCGCCGAGCGGCTGATTCACGGGTGGGTCACCACCGCCCAGCCGAAGGATCGTGACGTCGAGATCCAAAAGCACATCGAGCGGTCCCGAGAGCGTTTCGGCAAGGAGCCGAAGCGGACTCCCATCGAGCCCCTCCGATGACGCGATAGGCGTATAGCATCCCCGGATGTCCAAGTCGCCCAAGTCCTCCTTCGAGCTCGCGATGGAACGGCTACGCGCCGCCGATCCCGCCGGAGCGAAGGAGAAGCCGCTGAGCCCGAAGCAGAAGGAGGAGATCGCCGAGGCCAGGCGCGTCGCCGCGGCGCGGATGGCGGAATGCGAGATCCTTTTCAAGGACGCGCTGAAACAGACCCACGAACCGGCCGAGCGAGAGAAGGCGGAAGGCGAGTATCAGATCGACCGCCAGCGGATCAACGACGACTGCGAACGGGCGGTCGAAGCGATCCGACGCGGCCGCGGATAGAACCGGGCGAAACCGGCGTCCTCATTTCCTGGGGCTCGGAGACGGCTTCGGATTCCAGAACTCCGGGTCTGCGGCGATGAAGTCTTTTGACGGGTAGCTGATTTTCGGATCGAGGACGTAAAGGTTCGACTCGATCGAGAGATAGCCGGCGGCAGCCAGCTTCGCCATCTTTTTCTGGTCGTCTTCGCCCTCCGCCTCCTGGACTTTCCTGGCCTTCATCATGCTCGCGTCGATCTCGTCGAGTGACCTCATGGGCACGAGGACCAGGTACGTCGGAGTGGGCATGCCCGAAACGATCTGGTAGGTCGCAAACCCTGTTTCGATGTTCGCCTTCTCGTAACCCGCTCGGACGACCTTCGTCGCCTCCATGAAGTCGGAATCGTGGCCCGGCCGGACCCGGAAGGTGACCACGCGGAAGTAGCGCATTTTGGGCAGCTGCACGGGAAGGGTGTAACTGAGGTCTTCCCGGTAGGCGGCGACGATCGACCGGCTCGCCGAGAGAAACTCGGCGTCTCCCTGGACCAGCCGGTCGTCCTCGTTCCTGAGCGCTTCGTTCCTGTCCAGGTTCTCGCGGTCCTTCTGCCACGCGCCGAAAGACTCGTAGCCGGTCATGAACCACGCCTCGCTCGGGCCGGTGATGGAAGTCATCGCGAGATAGCTCGTCGGCCAGTTCGCCTTCGCGAAGGCTCTCGGCCATCCGGCCTCGTACTTCTGGTGTGCGGCGCTCTTTCCGGGCTTCACGTCCTCGCGGAGGATCTGCAGGATCCTGGGAGGAGCTCCTTTCGGCGGTGCCGGGGTCTGCGCGGACAGGCTCGAAGCGGTGGAGACAGACAGACCGATCCCCAGGCAAAACAGCAGGGAGTTCTTCATGGCGGGCCCACCTCCCGTGGGGCGCAACGATGGATTTTTCGAAATCATATCGTCGGGACGAGAGACCGATCATGGCCGCGGAAGGGCGTCGCGATACAGTCCGGCGGCGACGGACTTCCCTCAAAAGGAGGTTGCCCATGCGCTTCCCGGCCCGGGTCTACGCCCATCGAGGCGGTTTCACCCTCCTCTCGTCGTTCGCCTCCGCGCTCGCGTTTCTCACTCTTCTTTCAGTCTCATCCGCCGCCTTTGCCGCCGAGTCTCCGGCCGCGCTCGCGGGCCTCGACGGCCTCTACCCCTCGCTCGACTCGCTCTACATCGACCTGCACCGCAATCCGGAGCTCTCCCTCCACGAGGAGAAGACGGCGGCGAAACTCGCCAGCCGGCTGCGCGCGGCAGGGTACGAAGTCACGGAGCACGTCGGGGGGCACGGCATCGTCGGCGTCCTGAAGAACGGATCCGGTCCGACCCTGTGGGTGCGGACCGACATGGACGCGCTCCCGGTGAAGGAACAGACGGGTCTCGCCTACGCGAGCACCGCCACGGCAAAGACCGACGCCGGCGAGACGGTCGGCGTGATGCACGCGTGCGGCCACGACATTCACATGGTCTCGTGGCTCGGAGCGGCGAGTCTCCTTGCCAGGGCGAAGGACCGCTGGCACGGAACGCTCGTGTTCGTCGGCCAGCCCGCCGAGGAGCTCCTGCAGGGCGCTCAGGCCATGATCAAGGACAAACTCCTGGAGCGTTTCCCGAAACCCGACTTCATCCTCGGCATTCACGACACGCAGGTCCTGCCGGCTGGACAGGTCGGGATCGTCTCCGGTCCCGCCTCGGCCGCCTCGAACGCGGTCGACATCACCTTCTACGGAAAGGGCGGGCATGGCGCCGCGCCGCATCGCACGATCGACCCGCTCCTGATGGCCGCGCGGACCGTCGTCACGCTCCAGATGATCGTCTCGCGCGAAGTCAACCCGTTCAATCCGGCGGTCGTGACTGTCGGCACGTTCCATGGGGGCACGAAGCGCAACATCATCGCCGATGACGCGAAGCTCGAGCTCACGGTGCGCTCCTATAAGCCGGAGGTCCAGAAGCAGCTCCTGACGGCGATCGAGCGGATTGCGAAGGCCGAGGCCGCCGCGTCGCACGCCCCCCGGGACCCCTCCGTCGTGGTCATCGAGCAGGAGGCCTCCGAAGTCGTGTTCAACGATCCGACTCTCGCGACCCGGCTGACGGCCTCGCTGCGACGCGGTCTGGGCGATTCGAATGTGCTGACGATCGAGCCGACGACGGCCTCCGAGGACTTCGGTGTCTTTGGCCGCGTCGCCAACGTCCCCGCCATCCAACTCCGGCTCGGCGCCGTGGAGCCGGGCGAGTTTGCAAAGAGCAAGGCGGAGGGCAGGCAGGTCCCGGGACCGCACAGCGCGCTCTTCGC
Source organism: Acidobacteriota bacterium (assembly GCA_030854005.1). Taxonomy (GTDB): domain Bacteria; phylum Acidobacteriota; class Thermoanaerobaculia; order UBA5066; family Gp7-AA6; genus JALYUA01. The sequence goes on along the minus strand of JALYUA010000198.1, from coordinate 910 downwards.
CCCGGATCGAGAACGGACGCTCCGGACCGGTGTGACGGCTTTGACGGTCGGCGCTCTCGACCTGGTCGGAGGGGGCCCGCCCGCAAAGTGAAGGACGATCCCTGGAAGCCCCGCGAGGAGGGATCCGTCGAAAACACCGCCGCGACCCGGACAGCGTAGCGACCGGTTGCGGCTCCGTTTCACTCGGCGGGGACTGTGCCGGCGATATGCTCCTCCTTTCGCGCCGCACGCCGTGGCGCCATTTCGATGGAAGGAGGATGCGATGACCCGTCGATTGCTGGTGGTTGCTCTGGGGGTTTTTCTGATCTTTCCGGCCCTCGCCACTGCGGCGGCGATCACTCGCAGTGCGGCGGGCGCGTCACCCGCATCGATCCAGGCGGCCGTCGATCAATTCCGAGCCGATTTCGGCGGCGCCAACAACGGCGTGGGTGGGACGTTCCCAGGCGGCCGGCGCGAGATCAATTGGGACGGGGTGCCCGACACCGCTTCGTCTCCCAATGCCCTTCCCGCCAACTTCTTCAACTCCAACTCCCCGCGAGGCATCGTCTTCTCGACCGTGGGCAGCGGATTCCAGGTCAGCGCGAAGGCGGGCAATCCGACGACCACGGCGGTCCGATTCGCGAATCTCAATGCGAACTACTCGAACGACTTCCAGACCTTCTCACCCGAGCGTCTCTTTACGGCGATCGGCAGCAACGTCACGGACGTCGTGTTCTTTCTGCCGGGCACGACCAACCCGGCTGTCGTCAGCGGATTCGGCGCCGTCTTCACGGACGTGGACTCGGCGACCTCGACGTCGCTCCAGTTCTACGACCAGTCCGGCGCTTCTCTGGGAACCTTCGCGGTTCCGGCTCTGGCGGCGGGCAGCCAGAATCTTTCTTTTCTCGGTGTCTCCTTCAACGGCGGAGAG
>JALYUA010000028.1 GCA_030854005.1 Acidobacteriota bacterium | reverse complement strand
TCCGGACAGTTCCGATTTGAGCGAGTAGGTGCCGGGAGACAGGTTGACGAAACGGAAGTCTCCCTGGGGACCCGTTGTCGTAGTGCGGGGCGCACCGACGCCGGCCAGCGTGACCGTGACGCCCGGGAGAACCCCCCCGGTCTCATCCGTCACGCGGCCATAGACGCTTCCGGTCGTCGTCGCGCCCTGCGCGAACAACGATGCCGAGAGCCCCGTGGCGACGAGTGCGATGCTCAAGAATCTCAGAAGTTTCATGCGACTCCTTTCCGACCCCTCTAGTTGGGCCCTTGTGCCATTCTCAGAATCCACCTGCCGCGCCTAAGAGCCAATTGCGTGCCATGGCCAAAAAGACACACATGACATGAAAAACGTTTATCTGGAGTGTTTAGCTTGTGGGACAGACTAACCCGAACCGTTGTTTAATCCCTCTCTTTGAATCTGAATTCAAGAAATTGGATCACCCGGGAGAACCGTCCGAGCCCTGGCTTGCTGGCAGTGGGGGCACCAATAGGTCGATCGGCCGGCGTCGCCCTGGCGGCGCATGCGGATCGACGTCCCGCAGGAAGCGCACGCTTTTCCGGCTCGCCGGTAGACGCGGGAGCCGCGCGTGGATCCGGGCCGGCTCGATGCGGAGGCCGCGGGGCCGAGACTGGCCTGCATCAGGCCGCGGGCGAGAAGAAGCACGCGCTCGATCTCCGAGGGAGGAAGCGCCGAGACCGGAATGAACGGGTCGAGCTTCGCCGCAAACAGCGACTCCGACTTGTAGATGTTGCCGATGCCCGCGACCGCTCCCTGGTGGAGCAGCGCCTCGCCGATCGCGACGGATCCCATCGAGCGGATCGCCGCGGCCGCCGCCGCCGCATCGAAGTTCTCGGCCAGGATGTCGCCGCCCAGTCGGGAGAGCGACGGATGCCGGACGGTCGAGCGCGCCGAAAGAAGCTCGATCACGGGCGCGTGAAAACAGACCGCGACGAAGGCGTCCGTCTCGAGCACCAGCCGCGCGAAGCGTTCGGGCTTTCTCCATCGCTCTCCCGGACGGTAGAGGTGCCAGGATCCCGTCATTCGCATGTGTGAGTGGAGAACCCGGCCGTCGTCGAAGTGGAAGAGGAGGTTCTTGCCGCGCGCCTCGATCCGTTCGATCTTCCGCCCGGAGAGCCGGGAGCTCGTGAGAGCGGGAACGGTGGAACGGGCGGCGAGGACGGTCCGGCCTTCGAGTGCGCGCGCCAGGGTTCGCGCCGCCCGCAGGATCGTGTCTCCCTCAGGCATCGGACTCCGCGGAATGGGCGGGAGCCGCCGGTCCGGGCGAACGAAGGCCGGAAGCGCGCTTCAGGAACCCGCGGCTCCCCGGAGTGAATCCCGCGGCGGCGAGGAACGGGGCCAGCGGCGAAAGCGACGGGTTTTCCCCATCGATCTTTCCGATCAGCACCGCGCGCCTCTTGCCCTCGTCGACCAGCGCAGCGAGCGTCCCGGCAATCGCCCGCGCCGCTTCGCTCCGCTCGGGCTCTTCCGGCGGCAGAAAGGTGATGAGGCTTCGTTCGCCCCGCCCCGTCGCCGCGATCAACTCTCCTTCGCGGAGCAGCACCCGCGCGCCCGCGGCGCGCGAGGGCCGCGGCGCAGCGCCCGAGGGCTCCGGCCACGGCACCGAGGCGCCCCACGGATTCGCGGGGTCCGACGCGGCGAGGATCCACGTGCGCTCTTCCCCGGAAGGGGCCGGCTCACGCGATGAACGCAGGCGGTCGTCCGCTCCGGGCAGCGCGAATTGCGTGGCGCCGAGACCCGCGACGAAGTACCCGCGTCGTATCCGGCCGGCCTGCTCCATCGCCTGGAAGATGGAGTAGACCGCCGAGAAACCTCCCGCGATGGCCTCCGCGTGCACGGCTTCTCTCGTCACGACCCCGTACCGCTCGAGAAGCGACGCGGCGAGGGCGGCGCGGCGCTCGGTCTCGCTCGGACCCGCGGAGCCGCCGGCGGGAAGCAGAGACCAACGCCCCTCGCTGCCGGGGGGACCCGAGCGCCGGCTCCGAAACGACCGGCCGCGGAAATTTCTCCGTTCCTCCGACGTCCCGCCCTTCAGGAAGGAGCGAAGCGGCGCCAGCGTGTCGTTGGACGCCTCGCCCGCCCAGACCAGGTCCCAGAGCGACCGCAGAAGGTCGCCCGGGAACGCCCCCGTCTCTCTCACGAGATCCGAGAAGAAGAGGGCGCCGCGCGCGGACAGGATCTGGCGCAGGCGCTCGGCGAGCTCTCCTTCGGCCGCCTCCGCCGGCCGGGCGAGAAGGGCATACCGGTCGGGAAGATGCAGCGCGATGCGACCGTCGGAGGGCCCGACCGGCTCGATCCCCCTCCACATCACTTCTCCGGCGGCGCAGAGCACGTCGAGGTCGGCGGGCTTGTAGCCGGTGACGCGCGCGGGGAGGATCTCGCTCTCGAGCACCGAAGCGGGAAGCGGGCAGCCCTGCAGCTGCTCGACGGCGGAGAGGAGCGCATCGAGCCCCTTCCGCGGCGACCGCACGCCCTGCCAGTCCGCCGAGAACCTTCCGAGCGCGGCCGGCAGCACGGGCTCCACCTCGCGGCGGAGACGGGCGAGAGAGCGGCGCTTCAGGGACCTCAGGACCTCCGAGTCGCACCACTCGCGCGTTCGGCCCGCCGGAAGGAACTCGCCTTCCACCACCCGTCCCGCCGCGGCCAGACGCTCGAGCGCCTGCCGCACGGAGGCGATCGGCAGATCGAACCGCGCGGCCGCGGACTCCGCGAGGAACGGAGGGTGCGTGCGGGCGTAGCGAGAGACCACGTCGCCCAGAGGATCGCGGGGAGACTCCAGAAACGCGTCGGGCAGGCCGGGCGGAATGACGATGCCGAGGGCGTCGCGCAGGCGCCCGGCGTCTTCGGCTGCTATCCATCTCCGCTCGCCGGCGATAGCGACCCGCAGGGCACGGCGGTCTCGCTCGAGTAAATCGAGCCACTCGTCGACGGCCTCCGGAGGCTGCGACCGCAGGCGAATCTCCTCGACGGTCAGGTCCCCGAGGCTGAGCAGCAGATCGTGCAGCGCGTCGGCGTGCCGCGCGGGCCGCGTTCCGTCGAGGCGCTGGAGCGAGCGTCCGAGCTCCTCGATCGCGTCGGGATCGAGCAGGTCGCGAAGCTCCGCCTGTCCGAGGAGCTCCTTCAGCTGCGCCTGGTCGACGGACAGCGCCTGGGCGCGCCGCTCCGCGAGAGGAGCATCGCCGTCGTACACGAAGTTGGCGACGTAGGAAAACAGGATCGCGGCGGCAAACGGCGAGGCGACCCGGGATTCCGCGGCCACGACGCGGATGCGGCGCGACGCGATCCGGCGGAGGATGTCGACGAGACCCGGCAGGTCGAAGACGTCGCGGAGGCACTCGCGGTACGTCTCCAGGATCATCGGAAAGGATCCATAGCGCGACGCCACGGCGAGCAGGTCGGCGGAGCGCTTGCGCTGGGCCCACAGCGGAGAGCGGCGGCCGGGATGGCGGCGGGGCAGGAGGAGGGCCCGCGCGGCGTTTTCCCGGAACCGCGCGGCGAACAGCGACGTCTGCCCCAGAGCGCCGACCAGAAGGTCCTCCACCTCGTCGGCCGGCGGCAGGAAGAGCGACACGTCGGGAGGCTCGTCCGACTCGGGCAGCCGGAAGACCATTCCGTCGTCCGACCACATCATCTCGATCTCCGACCCGCGCTCCTCCCGCAACCGGGCGACGACCGCCATCGCCCACGGCGCGTGCACGCGGGCGCCGAAGGGAGTCAGGACGCACACCCGCCAGTCGCCGATCTCGTCCAGGTACCGCTCGACGACGATCGCGCGGTCGCTCGGCACTTCTCCCGTGGCCTCCGCCTGCTCGGTGAGATAGGCGACGAGGTTGGCGGCCGCGCGCGTATCGAGCCCGTGCTCGCGGGTCAGACGACCGAGGGCCTCCTCCCGCGGGGACGTCGACAGCTCTCTCGCGAGCTGGCCGATCGCGCGGCCGAACTCCGGCGGCCGGCCCGGGCGGTCCCCGTGCCAGAAGGGCATCTTGCCGGGCTGTCCCGGCGCCGGACTGACGAGGACCCGGTCGTGCGTGATCTCCTCGATGCGCCACGACGAGGCGCCCAGGAGAAACACGTCGCCGGGGCGCGACTCGAACACCATTTCCTCGTCCAGCTCCCCCACGCGGCGGCTCCGCGCCTTGTCTTCCGTGCCGGAGTCGCCGGCGAGAAAGACCCCGAAGAGCCCGCGATCCGGGATGGTCCCTCCGTTGATGATCGCGACGCGGCCCGCGCCTTCCCGGGCGCGGACGGTGCCTCCCACGCGATCCCAAGTGATGCGGGGCCGCAGCTCGGCGAACTCGTCGGAGGGATACCGTCCGGACAGCATGTCGAGAACGCCCTCGAACGAGCCGCGGGGAAGCTCGGCGAACGGCGCGGCGCGGCGCACGAGGTCGTAGAGGGCATCCGTCGCGACCGGCCCGGCCGCGACGATGGCGACGATCTGCTGCGCGAGGACGTCGAGCGGATTGCGCGGGTAGAACGTCTCCTCGACCTTGCCCTCGGCCATTCGCACCGTGACCGCGGCGCAGGCGAGCAGGTCCCCGCGGTACTTGGGAAAAATGACGCCGCGCGAGACGGCCCCGACGGAGTGGCCGCCGCGGCCGATCCGCTGGATCCCGGAGGCGACGGACGGCGGGGCTTCGATCTGGACCACCAGATCCACGGCGCCCATGTCGATGCCGAGCTCGAGCGACGACGTGGCGACGATGGCCGGCAGCTCGCCCCGCTTCAACCGGTCTTCGATCTCCATTCGCTTCTCGCGCGCAATCGATCCGTGGTGCGCGAGCGCGATCTCCTCCCCCGCGACCTCGTTCAAGGCGGACGCGAGTCTCTCCGCGAGGCGCCGGCTGTTGACGAAGATCATGGTCGAGCGATGGGCGCGAACGAGCTCGACCAAGCGCGGGTGGATGGACGGCCAGATCGACCGGCGCGTCGGACCCGCCGCCGCCGGCCCGGACGGGATTTCGTCGACCGTCTCGCCCATCCGCGACATGTCTTCGACCGGGACCTCGACCGTGAGGTCGAACGCCTTGCGGTGACCGGCGTCGACGATCGTCACGGGCCGGGGACGCCAGACGCCGGCCGGGGAAGGCTCGCCGCCACCCAGAAGCCGGGCGATCTCCTCGAGCGGACGCTGCGTCGCGGAGAGTCCGATCCGCTGGAGGGGCCCCGACTGCGGATGTCGGAGCGCCTCGAGCCGTTCGAGCGACAGGAACAGGTGCGCACCGCGTTTCCCCACGACGAGCGAGTGGATCTCGTCGACGATGACAGTCTCGACCCAGGGCAGCATCGACCTCGCGCCGGACGTCAGCAGGAGGTACAGGGACTCGGGCGTCGTGATCAGGATGTCGGGAGGCGTCCGCACCATGCGCGCCCGATCCGCCGACGGGGTGTCGCCGGTCCGGATGGCGACGGTCGGCGTGTGCACCGCGATCCCCGCGCGCCCCGCCACCGCGGAGATTCCCGCGATCGGGGCGCGGAGGTTTCGTTCGACGTCCACCGCGAGCGCTTTCAGAGGCGACACGTAGAGAACGCGGCAGCGCTCGAGCTTCGGAGGAACCGGCGAGAAGAGCAGGCGGTCGATCGCCGTCAGAAAAGCCGCGAGCGTCTTTCCGGAGCCCGTCGGCGCCAGCAGGAGGGTCGACTGTCCGGCGACGATCGAGGGCCAGCCCTTCGCCTGCGCCCGCGTCGCCTCGGCGAACGAGCCTTCGAACCACCGGCGGACCGGATCCGAAAACGCGGCGAGGGGGTGCGAGGCCACCGCCCGATTCTATTGAGGGACGAGGACCGACGGACGCGATGTCCGCCGCCGGCGCGCGACCAGAAAAAGGCGGTTTTTCAGCTGCCGACGTTCCGGTGTCGCGGGCGTTCAGGTGACGGCAATCGGGGCCGCCGCGGCGGCGCAGGCGAACGTCATGCGGGAGCGCCGCCTCGTTCTAGACCGGCGCGCTTGGAGAAGTCAGGCGGACGGCCGTCGGACGCCCTTCAGCGGAGCGGCCGGATATCCCGGAGCTGATTGTCCCCGACGACGATCTGGACGCGGGTGCCTTCCGTGTAGTGGTTGTACTGGACCATGGTGACTTGGAAGCGGTACCGGACGGTCGCTTCGCCTTCCCGAGCCTCGAAGACGAGGTAATAATTCCCGTTCCCCGCAAAGCTCGCGCCGCCGGTCCCGGGGTTCTCATGCTCCCGATCGACCACCGTGGCCTCGAGCGATTTGAACGCCGCGTCGCGCCGGGCTCTCGAGTTGCCGCTCGCGCAAGCCGAGCCCAGGAGCGCCGCCGCGACGACGATCGCGAAAGCCGCCGCTCGGGAAGAACGACCCCTCACTTCTTCTCCCGCGCCAGTCTCTCGATCTCGGTCCGCGCGCGGTCCACCGCCTCGCGCGCCGACTTCAGGAGATCCGCCGAGAGGACCCGGCCTTCCTCGAAGACGGTGCGGCCGAGCGCCGAGAAAGAACGTCCGAGCTCGCGGAGCTCGTCGACGATCGCGCGGTCTTTGTCGCCCATTCCTTTGTTCATGTCATCCATTGCATCTCTCCCGCAGGGAACATCCCTGCCATAGCCTGCCGGCGGCGGTCGCCCGGGCGGCAACACCCTACCGGACCCGGACTCCATTCTTGATCACGACGTCGACCCGCTGCAGAAGGTTGATGTGTGTCAGGACGTCTCCCTTGACCGCGATGACGTCCGCGAAGCGCCCGGGCGCCAGCGTCCCGAGGTCCTTTTCGCGCTTCAGCCACACCGCCGGCCACCGGGTGGCGCCCGCGATCGCCTGCATCGGCGTCATTCCGAGATCGACCCAGGTGGCGAGCTCGCGCCACGTCGAATCGGTGTGGAAATTCCCCGGAATCCCGGAGTCGGTTCCGACGAGGAGCGTGACGCCGGTCTCGCGCAACTGCTTGAACTTCGCCGCCAAGGTCGGAAGCCGGCGGCGGACGAGCTGGAAGTACGGCAGGCCGGTGATGTTCCGGAGCGACTCGCGGATGTCTTTGACGAGGTCGGGGGCGAGGTTCGCCTGCCAGCGCGGATCGTCGAGCCGGCCCGGAAAGACGTCCGCGGTGTAAGCGGAGAGGAACAGCCCCTCGACGGTCGGGCACCAGGCGAGCCCCTGGTTGCGCTTGCGGAGCGCGGCGAGGATGTCGTCGGGATACGCGGGCTCCGTCGCGAGCCCGGTGTGCTCGAAGCAGTCGACGCCGTGTTTCAGTCCCACGCGAATCTCGTCTTCCCGGTGCCCGTGGGCAACGACGGGGCGCCCGGCCGCGTGCGCCGTCTCGACGATCGCGCGCACCTCTTCGTCCGTCATCTGGTCCTGATCGATGAGCTTGATCAGATCGACACCCGCATCCACGACCTTCCGGACCTTGGCGCGCGCGTCGGCGGCGCCCGTGACGCCCCAGCGAAACTCTTTCTCGTAGTCGTTGTACGGCGCGTGCTGAAGAAACGGCCCCGACACGAACAGCCGGGGCCCGGGAATCTCGCCCTTTTCGATCCTCCGCTTGACCAGAAGAATGTCCTCGAGCGGCGCTCCGAGATCGCGCGCGAACGTGACGCCGCTTTCGAGGAGTTGCCGGGCGGCCGCGGGCATGATCTCCGCGGCAAATCTCGGGCGATACGTCCGGTCCCAGTGCTCATAGTCGCCGTGGCCCAGGATCATCAGGTGGACGTGCATGTCCGCGAGACCCGGCAGGACGCTCATCCCGCGCGCGTCGATCGTCGGCGTCCCGGGCGGGACCGGCACCTCGGCCCTCGTGCCTACCGCCACGATCCGGTCGCCGGCGATCAGGACGACGCCGTCCTCGATCGGCTTTCCTTCATAGCCGTCGATCACCCGGCCGCCGACGAGCGCGAGCGTCGGCTTGACGGCCGGCTCCGCGGCCAGAGTCGGGATGGCGAGGAGCAGCGCGGCGAACAGGAAAGCGAGGCGGCGCATCGGCTGGATATCCTAGCCGGAAATGGCGGGCGAAACCGGAAATCGGCGCGAGGGCGGTCGAGACCCCGTAACCGGCGGCGGAGAGCGACACCCGGCAGCTGACAGCCGCCCCATCCTCGTATAAGGTTCCGACGCGTTGGAGGAGGCTTCGTGAAAAAACCGTTCCGCGCGAGGGTGGCGCTGGTGGGCCTGGGACCGATCGGCATCGAGGTTGGCAAGGCGCTCGTCGGCCGGCCGAACGTCGAGCTTCTCGGCGCGGCAGATCCCGCCCCTGACAAGGCGGGCCGTTCGATCGCCGAGGTCCTCGGATCCTCCGGAGAGGGCCCGTACGTCGACTCGACCGCCGCGGAGCTCTACTCCCGCTCCGCGCGGGAGCGCGGAAAGTCCGACGTGGTCATCCTCTGCACCGGATCGCGCCTGGACAGCGTCGCGCCGCAGATCGAGCAGGCGATCGAGGCGGGACTCCACGTGGTGTCGACCTGCGAAGAGCTCTCGTTTCCGGAGCTGCGCCACTCCGCCCTGGGCCGCCGGATCGACGAACGGGCCCGCGCGCGCGGCGTCGCGGTCCTCGGGACCGGCGTCAACCCCGGCCTCGTCATGGACCGGCTCGCCCTCTCCGCGGCGGCCGCGTGCGTGCGCGTTGAACGCGTGAAGGTGACTCGCATCGTCGACGCGGCGAAGCGGCGCGGCCCCCTTCGGGCGAAGGTCGGAGCGGGGCTGACCCGCGAGCAGTTTTCCGCGGGCGTGTCGGCCAGAAAGCTCGGCCACGTCGGGCTCTCCGAGTCGGCCGCCATGCTCGCCCTCGGACTCGGGCTGGCAATCGAGGAGATCACGGAGACCATCGAGCCGGTGATCGCGGAACGCGAAACGGATGGAGTGCCGGCTGGGCACGTCCTCGGCCTCCACCAGATCGCGCTCGTCCAGGGGGGCGACGAGCCGCGCGTGATTTTGGACCTGACCATGGCGGTCGGCGTCAGCGACCCGTCGGACACGATCGAGATCGCGGGGGATCCCCCCGTGCACCTGCGGGTTTCCGGCGGCTTCCACGGCGACCGCGCCACCGTTGGCTGCGTGGTCAACGCCATCCCGTTCGTCGTCGACGCTCCGGCGGGCCTCCACACGGTGGTCACCCTGCCTCTCTTCGGGCTGCTGCCACAAGAAGCGTAGCCGTCGCCTCCGCGAACTGCGGGACGCGCTCACGCGCCGCCGAGTGGCTCGCCTGAAGGCTCGACCGCTCGCCTCGTCCCTCCGTTCGCTGCGGCTCCCGCCCGGAGAGGCTCCTCCCTCCCTCTGGTCGGGAG
>JALYUA010000234.1 GCA_030854005.1 Acidobacteriota bacterium | reverse complement strand
GAGAGAACGCGGCGCCGTAGGCCGCGGCGACGCCGATGGCCGGGGCGCCGCGGACCGCCATGTCCCGGATCGCGCGCGCGATCGCGGCGGGATCCTCGAGCGTCATCCAGACTTCTTCGCCGGGCAGGAGCCGCTGATCCAGCATCCGCAGGTTGCGCCCCTCCCGGTAGAGCGGGCGCAGAAGCGCTGCGCCCGTGCCGGGCCCGAAGGAGCTGCCTCCCGGCGGCGCGCCCGCTGGATCTCCCGCCGGCGACCTCACGGAGTCGGCCGGACGACTGCGCCCGCGCTCGCCGGGGTGACGACGAGGCCCGCGCCACCCGGAGTGGCGACGAGGCTCGCGCCCGCCGCGTGGACGACCAGGCCCGCGCCACTCCGGCGGGGATCGGCCACCGCCGTCCATGATCCGTCCGGATTGCGGGCGATCCCGTGCACCCGGCCCATCAACCCCGACTTGTAAATGCCGTCGTCCCGCTCGACGACGGTGTGGCCCAGCCGCCGAAGTCCCTCGATCCAGTCCGGTTCGAACCGTCCCCGCTCGTACTGGACCGTGTCGGGCAGGTCCTGCTGATGGAACCGCGGGGCGGCGACCGCCGCTTCGAGGGTCTCGTGACGCAGAAGGGTCCCGAGCAGAACCTGGAAGTTCGTCGTCGGGATCGTCGAGCCGCCCGGAGTCCCCCAGACGAACGCGACCTTTCCGCCCGTCACGACGATGATCGGGCACATCGCGGAGAGCATGCGCTTGCCGGGCGCGACGGCGTTCACCTTCCCCTGCACGAGCCCGTACATGTTCTTCTGGCCGGGCCGCGTGGCGAAGTCGTCCATCTCGTCGTTCCAGAGAAAGCCGAGGCCGGGAGCGACGCGCGCGTTTCCGAACGAGTCGTTCAGCGTCGTGGTCACCGACACGGCGCCGCCCGCCGAGTCGACGATCGAAAAGTGCGTCGTGCTGGGCTTGTCGGATTCCGCGCCGCGAAGCGCCTCGGTGGCCGTCGCCCGGTCCGGGCGGATGGATTTCGCGATTGCCCGGAGGCGGATCGGGTCGGTGAAGAGATTCTGGCGGACGCCGCCGAACGACGGGTCTCCGAGATACCGGTTGCGGTCGCGGAAGGCCCGCTTCTCGATCTCGGCAGCGAAGTGCGCCGACGACACGTCGCGGGCGCGCAGCTTTTCCGGCCCGACGAGGGTCGCGAGAAGAACCATCTCCGCCAGCGCGGGGCCCGAAGAGGGCGCCGGGGTCGTGACCACGTCCGAATCCGCGAAGCGGACGTGAACAGGCAGTCGGACCCTCGCCTCGTACCGCGCGAGATCGCCGCGGCTGATCAGACCGCCCTGCCGCCGCTGGCCCTCCTCGATCGAGCGCGCCACGCTTCCCCGGTAGAACCCGTCCTCGCCGCGGTCCCGGATGGCCGTCAGCGTCGCCGCGAGGTCGGGCTGCCGGAACGTCGAGCCGGGCGCGGGCGCCGCTCCGCCCGGCAGGAAAATCCGCGCGGTCTCCGGGTCGCGCAGAAGGCGCTCCCGGTTCCAGGCGATCGACGCGGACGTGTTTTCCGTCATGACGAACCCGTCGCGCGCGAGGCGGATCGCCGGCTCGACGAGGTCCCTCCAACGCAGACGCCCGCCCCGCCGGTGCGCCAGGGCGAGGCCCGCGACCGTTCCGGGAACGCCGGTCGCCAGAGGACCCTCGGTCGCGGACGGCACGATCCCCCTGGCGTTCGGACGGATGTAGAGGTCGCGGCGGGCCTCGCGCGGCGCGACCTCCCGGGAGTCGACCACCAGGACCTTTCCCGACGGGTCGCGTGACAGCCAGAAGCCGCCGCCTCCGAGGTTGCCGGCCTCGGGCCACGTGACGGCGAGCGCAAAGGACATGGCCACCGCGGCGTCCGTGGCATTGCCTCCCTTTTTCAGGATCTCTATGCCGACGCGGGCGGCGTTCGCTTCCTCGGAGGCCACGGCGCCCCCGGACCCCCGGGAAACGCGCGGGTCCTCCGCCGGCACGGCCGTCGACAGGAGAAGGCCGGCGCACAGCCACAGGAGCTTTTTCATCGCCTTCCCATTCTATGTGTCGCGGTTAAGATCCCGCTCGCCATGAAAGGGATCCGCGACCTCGCGCTGTCCGGGCGGCGGGTATTTCTTCGCGTCGATTTCAACGTTCCTCTCGAGAACGGGAAAGTGACGGACGCGACCCGGATCGCGGAGACCCTGCCGACCGTTCGAATGGCCATCGACGCGGGCGCGCGCGTGATCTGCGCCTCGCATCTGGGCAAGCCGAAGGGCAAGCCGTTCCCGAAGCTGTCGCTCGCGCCCGTCGCCACCGAGTTTGCCTCCCTCCTCGGCCGTCCCGTGCGGTTTGCCGGAGACTGCGTGGGAGCGGAGGTCGAGTCCCTGAGCGCAGCGCTGCAGCCGGGCGAGGTCTTGCTCCTGGAGAATCTCCGCTTCCACGCGGGAGAGGAAGCGAACGACCCCGAGTTCGCCCGGGGCCTCGCGGCGCTCGCGGAGGTCTACGTCGACGACGCTTTCGGCGCCGCGCACCGCGCCCATGCGTCGGTCGTCGGAGTGCCCGCGATCCTGCGGGAAAAGGCGGCCGGACTCCTCCTCGAAAAAGAGGTGGCGGCCCTGTCGCGGCTTCTCAATCCCGAGCGGCCCTTCGCCGCGATCCTCGGCGGAGCGAAGATCTCCGGAAAGATCGACACGCTGAGGACGCTCGCGGAGACCGCCGACGCCCTCCTGATCGGAGGCGGCATGGCCAACCACTTCGTCCGGGCGATCGGATTGAATGTCGGCCGGTCTCTCCTCGAGGAGGACAAGGTGCCGCTGGCGCGCGAGATCCTCGACACGTGCAAACGCGAGGGGAAGACGATTGCGATCCCGTCCGACTTCGTCGTCGCCAGGTCCCCCGATGACGGCGCGCACGCGCGGACCGTCGGCATCGCGTCGATTCCGGCGGACCAGATGGCGCTCGACGTCGGCCAGAAGACCCTCGAGCAGTTCGAGCGGTTGCTCGAGCCCGTCCGGACGATCTTCTGGAACGGCCCGATGGGCGTCTTCGAAAAACCTCCCTTCGATCGCGGGACCCGCGCGCTCGCGATGCTGCTCGCGGAGTCGGAGGCCTTCACGGTCGTCGGCGGGGGAGAGAGCGTGGCGGCGGCGAACCTCGCCGGAGTCGCCGACCGCTTCGGCCACGTGTCCACGGGCGGCGGCGCCTCTCTCGAATATCTGACGAACAAGACCCTCCCCGGCATCGAGGCCCTCGAAGGTTGAGCGCGCCCTCGCCCGACCCACCGCCGGTGAAGCTCCTCTTCGTCGCGAACTGGAAAATGAACTCGACGCGCGCGCAGGCGCGGCTGTACGCGCGCGTGCTGGGCGAGCGGATCGGCGTCTCGTGCGGCGCGGTCGAGCTCGTGGTCGCGCCGCCGTTCACGGCGCTCGAGGAGACGCGCGATGCCGAGGGGCGGTGGGCGCTGGCCGCGCAGAACGTCTCCTCTCACCGCGAGGGCGCGTTCACGGGAGAGATCTCCGCGAAGATGCTCTCCGAGGCGGGATGCCGGTATGTGCTCGTCGGGCACTCGGAGCGGCGGCACCTGTTCGGAGAACACCCTCCGACGCTCGCCGCGAAGATCGCGCGCGTCCGGGAGGCGGGACTTCTGCCGATCTACTGCCTGGGAGAGACGGAGGAGGAAAGAAAGTCCGGCCGCGAGGAACAGGTTCTCGCGAGCCAGGTGGCGACGCTGGAGCACGACGCGGGCGGCCCGCTGGTCATCGCGTACGAGCCCGTGTGGGCGATCGGGACCGGGCGGGCGGCGACCCCGGCGGACGCCGCGCAGGCCCGGGAGATTCTGCAGGGCCTGCTCTCCGGCAGGCAGGCGGTCCGGATTCTCTACGGCGGTTCCGTAACTCCCGGCAACGCACGGGCTCTCCTGGAGGGCTCGGGGATGGATGGATTCCTTATCGGCGGAGCGAGCCTCGACCCCAACGAGTTCGCCTCGATCGCCGGCCTGCCTTGACGATCGGAGCCCCGGCACGTAAGATTCGTCCCCTTTTCGCCGGGAGGCACCGTGGGTATCGCATACGCCGTTTCTGTCGTCGTGTACATCTTCATCTGCTTCTTCCTGATCCTGGTCGTCCTCGTCCAGCAGGGGAAGGGCGCGGACATCGCGGGCGCCTTCGGAGGCGGCGGGACCCAGACGGCGTTCGGGGCGCGCGGCGCCACGACCCTGCTGCACAAGCTGACGACCGGCGCCTTTATCGGTTTCATCGTTCTCTCTCTGCTGCTGACGATCCTCGAGCGCAACCGGCGAAGCTCCGTGATGTCCACCGTGCCCGCGAAGGCCGCGACATCCCAGAAGGCGCCGGTCCCCGCGCCGGTCAAGCCGGCCGCAGCCGCCCCCGCTCCCGCGGCCCCCGCTCCCGCCGCTCCCCCGAAACCCTCGGGCAAATGACCCTTCGTGCCGTCGTGGTGGAATTGGTAGACACGTACGTTTGAGGGGCGTATGGGGTAACCCATGCCGGTTCGAGTCCGGCCGACGGCACCATAGAGTCGGTAAACGGGAAACGGGAATCGGGAATCGACGGGAACGGGAATCGTCTTCCGCCCTTCTCGTGCTCCGACGTCCTGGTTGACCCGGGCCCCCTTCCTTCCGCCTTTTCTTTCGATTTCCGATTCCCGATCGAGTTGAGCCCGGAGTACCGCTCCGGTTCGTCGCTCGGCTCCCGATTCCCGGTCCCGTAAACCTTCCTCGGTCCGAAGCGTCCATTCCTCCAACGGGAGGTCCCTATGGCTCGCCGCACCGTTCCGGGCCTCGTGCTGTCCGTCCTTTTTCTGTTCGCGGCCTCGCACGCGCAGGGCGCCTATTCGCCGGCTTCGACCAACGGCTGGTTTCCGATCGCCGGACGGGGGCCTGCGGCCGGAAACGCGCAGATCCGGACGGACATCTGGCTTTTCAATCCGGATCCGTCCGCGCAGGCGCACGTCACGCTCGTCTTTCATCCGGCCCTCCCTCCCGCGCCCGGCGGGCCGGCCGTCACCGCGGCCCCGATCGTGCTCTTCCCCCATGAGACGAAGTTTTTCGGAGACGTGACGGCCGCCACGCTGCCGGCCGGAGACGGGAACTTCGGAGCGATCGAATGGACTTCCGACGTCGCCATCATGGGGACGGCGCACAAGTACGTCTCGAGCGTGGCGGGGACGGCGGGCGGAACGTACGGTGCGACGCCCTCCTCCGAGTCGATGGGGGCGAGGGCTTCCGCCGGCGACACCGTGAACGTCCTGAGGCTCTTCGGGCTGCATTCGGGGGATGCCAGCTTCGCGACCGCGCTCGACCTCGTCAATACGTCGGCCGTCCCGCTGCCGGTCGACGTCAAGGTCGTGCAGTCGCCGAGCACCGCCGTCCTGTCGACGACCTCCTACACGGTCGCGCCGAGGTCTCTGTTGAGGGTCGGGAATCCCTTCACGGGAATTGCCCTGGACGACACGCTTCAGGTCACGGTCGGCGTCCGGGAGGGCAC
>JALYUA010000179.1 GCA_030854005.1 Acidobacteriota bacterium | reverse complement strand
CGCGCCGTGGGCCGTGGTCCTAGGGAAGGGGCCGAATCCGGGGCCTGACGCTCGACGCTGAACGCTCGACGCTCAACGTCCGACGCCGGCAAACTCCTCCACGCCGATCTCGAACTCGGAGCCGCGGATCTCGCGCAATCCTCCGTCGTCCCAGATTCCCATGGTCCGCAGCGGAGGCCTGTAGACGTGGAGGGTGACCGCGCGGGGCGTCTGCGGCATGAGGCGGTGCAGAACCGTCGGGCCGGTATCGCAGAGATCTCCTTCGGGACGGACCCTCGAGTCGGAAAGCTGCGGCGTGAGGTGAGGTGTCGTGAACCGCTCTTCCAGCACGGCGCCCGAAAGGACGGCCATTCCTCCGAGCACGCCGCGGTGGTCGTGGATCGGCGTGATCTGGCCGGCTTCCCACCCGATCACCATGACCTCCCAGTCCTCCCAGAGCAGAAGAGCGTGCCGCACGTAGCGCGCCGGATCGAATCGCACGCGCTCCAAGTACCGCTCGGCCTCGCGCGCGATCCGGGGCACGAGCCCGGCGGGCGTGGGACGTTCCGGCGCGGCTCCCGCCTCGATCAGGATCTCCCGGACACAGTCGCCGATTTTCATGCGGCAATAGTAACCGGGCGAAGGGCCAGGGGCATGGATAGGGGCGCGGTTTTCAGCAACTGACGAC
This sequence comes from Acidobacteriota bacterium, assembly GCA_030854005.1. Lineage (GTDB taxonomy): Bacteria > Acidobacteriota > Thermoanaerobaculia > UBA5066 > Gp7-AA6 > JALYUA01. The sequence continues at coordinate 9,200 of JALYUA010000179.1, read as the reverse complement.
TGAGAACTGAGAACCGGGAACCGCTGACAGCTGAGAGCTAACCCTCGTTCTGCTATCTTCCCCGCCGCATGAAGCTCGCGATCGTGCCGGGGGACGGCATCGGGGTGGATGTCACCCGGGAAGCCGTCAAGGTCCTGGAGCGCCTGGATGCGCGCCGCTCTCTCGGTCTCGACCTCGTCTCGTTCCCCTGGAGTGCCGACCACTACCTGGCGACGGGGGAGACCATTCCGCCCGGCGCGTTCGACGACCTGGCCCGGAACTACGACGCGATCTTCATGGGGGCCTTCGGGGACCCGCGGGTGCCGGACATGAAGCACGCGGCGGACATCCTCCTGGGCGCCCGGTTCCAGCTCGACCTTTACGTCAACTACCGGCCGGTCCGCTGCCTCGACGACCGGCTCTCGCCGCTCAAGGGATATGCCGCGGCGGACGTCGATTTCGTGGTGTTCCGCGAGAACACCGAAGGGTCGTACGTCGGGATCGGCGGAAACTTCAAGAAGGGAACCCCGGACGAGGTGGCGACCCAGGAGGATCTCTCCACCCGCCGCGGCGTCGAGCGGATCATCCGGCACGCGTTCTCCTTCGCGAAGGAGACCGGACGGCGGCGCGTCGTCATGGCGGACAAGTCAAACGCCATGCGGTTCGTCGGGGACCTCTGGCAGCGCACGTTCGCGGAGGTCTCGCGCGAGTATCCGGAGATTGAGGCGTCGCATCTCTACGTCGACGCGCTCTGCCTTCAGCTCATCCGCGACCCGCGTCCGTTCGAGGTGATCGTCACGAACAACATGTTCGGGGACATCGTCACGGACCTCGGGGCCGCTCTCCAGGGAGGGCTCGGGATGGCCGCCTCCGGGAACATCCACCCGGGCCGCGTTTCGATGTTCGAGCCGGTCCATGGCTCCGCGCCCAAGTACGCCGGGACCGGCCGGGCGAACCCGTTCGGCGCGATCCTGACGGTGGCCCTGATGCTCGAACATCTCGGGAAGAAGGAGGAGGCACTGGCCGTCGAGAGGGCCGTGGCCGCGTGCGTGGCCGCCCGCCAATGCACCTCGGACGTGGGAGGGGAGCTCTCGACGCCCGCGGCCGCCGATGCCGTCTGCGAGCGCCTGGCCGGCTGAGGGCCGGCCCCGCGGGCGCCGGGGCCACGGCGCCGGTGAGTCCGCCCAAAAGGAGCAGGTTTTGGTAGAATTCGACCCGCAATTAAGGAGGCCCTGACCATGCTTCGTTACACGACGCGTTTGTTCGCCATGTCTCTTGTCGCCTTCCTCGTTCTTTCCGCCCGTCCCGCGGAAGCGGCCAAAAAGGGGTTCCAGGACTCTGACGATGCGAAGGAGAGGGACGAGCCCGCGAAGTTCCTGCCCGACTACGACAAGCTGACGAAGGGCAAGGACGCCGACTGGGTCTATTTCCCGGAAGGAAGCCTCAAGAAGTACAGGACCGTCTCGGTGAAGGAATTCGACGAGAACGGCCGCGGCCGCGAGGCGCGCGACGCCGCGCATGATGCCCGCGACTACATGGAGCAATGGCTCGACAAGCAGGGCTTCAAGGTCGTCAAGTCGGGCGGGGACCTCGTCGTCACCGGCAATGTCTTCAACGCCTGGGAGCCGCGGGGCGCCGGCCGCTACTGGGGAGGCTGGATGGCCAACCCGGGAGTGGGCGTGGAGGTCCTGGTCAAGGATTCGAGAGGCAACGTGGTCGGCGAGATTCGCCACAAGAACAAGGGCTCGACGATCCGGGACGCGGTCGAGAACGGCCTCGAGGAAGTCGCGAAGGCGATCTCAGACGGGCGCTAGGACGCCGCGGGAGGCGGGACCTCGAGCCCGCTTCAAACGGCTGATTCGACGAGGGTTGACTCCAGAGCTGGCCCCGGCTTCTTCCGGGGCCCGCTTTTTGCTCCCCTCTGCCACATGGTAGCGTTCAATTCGCGATCCGAGAGGCGCCTGCCCATGCGGTGCCCGGTCGCAAGGAGCGAGCAAAATTCCTGAACCAACGACGGCTCTGACCTTCCCCGAATCGGGCCTGACGGAGTTCTTCGGAATCGCGGACGAAAACCTTCGCGCCATCGAGGACGCGTTCGGCGTCCGGCTGGCGGCGCGCGGCAACGAGATCTCCGTGGTCGGCGAAGGGGAGGCGCAGGACGCCGCCCGCCGGCTTCTCGGGGGCTTCTCGGAGCTCCTGACCCTGGGGTACCCGCTTCGCGGGAGCGACGTCCTGACCGCGATCCGCGTGGTCAAGGAAGACCCGAACGCCTCCCTGGTCGAGTTTTTCATCGACAGCCCGTTCGGGCCGACGCTGAAGTCGGTCGTGACGGCCCGCAACGTGAAGCAGCGCGTGTACGTCCAGACGATCGAGCGCCACGACCTCGTTTTCGCGGTCGGACCGGCCGGCACGGGGAAGACCTATCTCGCCGTCGCGATGGCGGCGGCCGCGCTCCTCGAGAAGAAGGTCAAGCGGATCGTCCTCGCCCGCCCGGCGGTCGAGGCGGGGGAGAGGCTCGGGTTTCTACCGGGCGACCTCGTCGAGAAGATCAACCCGTACCTGAGGCCGCTCTACGACGCCCTGTACGACATCCTCGGCTACGAGAAGACCGCGAAGCTTCTCGAGCGCGGGGTCATCGAGGTGGCGCCGATCGCCTTCATGCGGGGGCGCACCTTGAACGACGCTTTCATCATCCTGGACGAGGCGCAGAACACCACGTCCGAGCAGATGAAGATGTTCCTGACGCGCATCGGGTTCGGCTCGAGGGCGGTGGTGACGGGCGACGTCACGCAGATCGACCTGCCCTCCGGCAAGACCTCCGGCCTGCGGGAGGCCCAGCAGCTTCTCTCCAAGATCGACGCCATCAAGTTCGTCCTGTTCGATCAGAAGGACGTGGTGCGGCATCCCCTCGTCCAGTCGATCATCACGGCGTACGAGGCCTTGGACCGCGAGCGCGAGCAACGCGAAGCCGACCGCTCCGCTCTCGGACGCTGACATCTGATGGGACCCGGCGCGCCATCCCGGCGCTCGACGATCACATTCCGCGCTTCCGGCAGCGTGCCGCGGGAGCCGGGCCAGCCTCCGAAACAGCGGCGTCCCTGGCGGTTCTGGGCCTGGGCCGGCGCGTATGTCTTCGCGACCACGTTCGCCTTCGCGCCCGCGTTTTCGTTCCGCCGGGCGCCGGCCCGGGCGGGCGAGATCGCGACGCGCGACGTCATCGCCCCCCGCGACCTGATCGTGCCCGACGCCGCGGCGACGTCGCACCGGCGCGTCGAAGCCGCGGCGGAGGTCCTTCCGGTCTACGACTGGGACACCGCGGCCCCCGACCGGCTGACGGCGGAGATCCGGGGATCCTTCTCGAAGGCGCGCGCGGCCGAGACCGGCGGCCGGCGGCGCAACGGGCTTCCTCCGGCCCTGCGAGACGCGTTCGACCTGCCCGTCGGGGACGAGGCCCTTCTCGCGCTGGCCGGGCTCCAGTTTTCTCCCGCGATCGAGGAGAAGCTTCTGCAGGCGGGCGCGGATCTGTACCGGACGGGCGTCATCGACAATCGCGAGCTCCTGTCCGAGAGCCATGACCGGGGAATCGTCCTTCGCGACGCGCGAAGCGGCCGGGAGCTGCGCCGGAAGGACCTCGCGGACGTCGTCGAGTACGGTTCGCAGACGAAGAACGCCGTCGCGAAGCGGCTGGCCGGCGGTCCGCTGGAAGGGCGGGCGCTCACCGAGGTCTCGGCGTTTCTGGCCTCCGCGCTTCGCCCCAACCTGACGTACGACGCGACGGAGACGCTGCGGCGCCGCCAGGAAGCGGCCCGGTCCGTCGAGACGGTGCTGACGCGCATCCCGCGCGGGAAGGTGATCGTTCGCAAGGGAGACGAGATCTCGGCCAAGGCCGCGGAGTGGATCGCCGCGGTCCGCGCGTCGGCGGCCGACCCGTCGTCCTGGGTCAAGGTCATGGGGATCGTCATCCTTCAGGTTCTTGCGGCGTCCGCTTTCTGGGTGGACGCGCGCCGGCAGCGCCGCCGGAAGCGGGAGCGCCACCCGGAGATGGTGTACGCCTCGATCCTCGCGGCGGGGATCCTCTTCTCCCTCCTGACGCGCGGCGCCTTCGTGCTCGCGCAGGGGCTCTCCTCGAGCTTCGAGGGGTCCGCCTGGGCGGCGCACACCTACTACGCGATCCCCTTCGCGGCGGGATCGATCATGGTCAGCCTCGTCGCGGGGATGGGGCCGGCGCTCCTCTTCGCCGCGGTGCACGCCATCGGGGCGGGCGTCCTCATGGGCCAGAGCTTCCCGTTCGTTCTCTTCGCGCTCGTGGGATCGCTGGCCGGCATCTTCGTGATCGGGAAGCTGCGGTCGCGCAGCGTCCTGCTCGGGATGGGAGGTGTCGTCGCCGCGGCGAACCTGGTGTCCATCTCCGCGATCGCGTTCTTGAACGGCGAGGCGAGAGGTTGGGACTTCGCGGCGGATGTCCTCGGCGGTCTCGCCGGAGGATGGTTCGTTGCGATGATCGTCGGCGTTTTCCTGCCGGTCTTCGAGCACCTCTTCCACGTCACGACCGACATCCGCCTGCTCGAGCTGTCGAACCAGAACCTCCCCCTCCTGCGAACGCTCGCCCTCGAGGCCCCGGGCACGTACCAGCACTCGCTCGTCCTGGGACATCTCGCCGAGGCAGCCGCCGAGGCCGTGGGCGCCGATGCCCTGCTGGCCCGCGTCGCGGGCTACTACCACGACATCGGCAAGACGAAGATGCCCGACTACTTCATCGAGAACCAGCCGAAGGGAGCGAACCGCCACGACCGGCTGGAGCCGTCGATGAGCGCGCTCGTGATCGCCGCGCACGTGAAGGAAGGGGTCGATCTCGCGACGAAGGCCCGCCTGCCGGAGCAGCTGGTGTCCGCCATCCGCGAGCACCACGGGACCAAGTTGATCCGGTACTTCTACCAGAAGGCGCTCACCAAGTCGGGGCCGGAAGATTCGCCGATCCGCGAGACGGAGTACCGCCACTCGGGCCCGCGGCCCACGACGCGCGTAAACGGGATCCTGATGATCGCCGACGCCGTCGAGGCGGCGTCCCGCACCCTGATCGAGCCGTCGCCGGCGAGGATCCGGGCGATGATCCAGACCATCGTCGACGACTGCCTGCGCGACGGTCAGTTCGACGACTGCGACCTCACCATGCGCGATCTCGCCATCGTGGTCGACACGCTCGAGCGGACGGTCTCGAACATCTACCACCATCGGATCGACTATCCGGGCTTCGAGTTCAACCGCGGGTTCTCCCGCCGGAAGACCGGAGAGGCCCCGACGCACGATACGGCGGCCACCCGGCCGAACGGAACGCGGGCGTCCGAATCGCGGTGAGGTGCGACGTGCAGGCAAGCGCCTCGGGAGCTCCCCGACCCGCCAGGGTCCGGTCTCTCCTTTCGCGGACCGCGCGGCTCACGAAGGCGCGGGCCCAGGAAGTTTCGGTGCTCTTCTGCGGCGACGCGCGGATGCGACGGCTGAACCGTGACTACCGGGGAAAGGACCGCTCGACGGACGTGCTCGCTTTTCCCGCGGCCGGCGGTCCGTTGCTCGGAGACATCGTGGTGTCGGTGCCCTATGCGTCTCGCCAGGCGCGGCGCCGGGGCGAGCCCGCGTCCCGCGAGATCGACCGGCTCCTGGTGCACGGCTTCCTGCACCTTCTCGGGTACGACCACGAGACGGACCTCGGGGAAATGGAAGCTCTCGAGAGCCGCGTGCGGCTCCGCCTCGGGATCGCGGACTCATGATGGCTTTGATCACCGCCGGGTTCTGCTACCTGGCGTTTCTGCTGTTCGAGACGTTCGCGCTCGCGCTCGATCGCCTTTCGCCGATCCGGCTTCGCGGCCTGTTCGAAGAGCATCCGGACCGCGCTCGGATTCTGTCCGGTCCCGGCGAGATCGAGATCACCCGGACCACGACGAAGGTGCTCGTTCAGATCCTGCTCCTCACGGGACTCCTCACGGTCGTTCACGCGTTCGCGGGCTTCGGCCTGCAGCCGCCGTGGGCGTGGGGTGGCGCGGTTTTTTTGTTCGGCTGGCTCGTGACCGAGATCCTGCTCCTGAGCTGGGGCGCGAAATCGGACCCCGAAAAGATCGTGGCGCGGCTGCTCCCCACGATCACCGCGGCCTCCTGGCTGCTGCTTCCGGTCGCGATCCCGGTGCGCAAGATCTTCGGCAGCCGCGAACGCCCCGAAGTGCCCCCCGCCACCGAGGAAGAAGTCCAGGCATACATCGACGTCGGCCGGGAAGAGGGGATCCTCGAGAAGGAAGAGGAGAAGCTCCTTCTCTCGATCGTCGATTTCGGGGAGACCCGCGTGCGCGAAGTCATGACCCCGCGGACCGACATGGTTTCGATCGAGGAGAGCGAATCGCCCGAGGCGCTGGCGGAGCTCTTCACTTCGACGAAGTACTCGCGGATCCCGGTCGTGGGCGGCTCGACGGACAAGGTCGTCGGAACGGTGCACGTCAAGGACCTCTTTTTCACGATGCGGCACGGCCGCCTGAGCGGGATTGCCGACATCCTCCGCGAGGCGTACTTCGTCCCGGAGTCGAAGAAGGTGTCGGAGCTGCTGCGGGAGTTTCAGAGGCGGCACCTGTGGATGGCGATCGTGGTCGACGAGTACGGCGGCGTGTCCGGCCTCGTCACCGTCGAAGACCTGTTAGAGGAGATCGTCGGCGAGATCTGGGACGAGCACGAAGACGAGCGCGAGGCGGTCACCCCTGCCGGGGAGGGCGCCTACTCCGTGTCCGGTAAGGAAAACATCCAGACGGTTCGGGAGCTCTTCGGCCGGGGCCCGGAAGAGGAAGAGTTCACGTCCCTCGGCGGATTCCTGGCGGCAAGGCTCGGGCACATCCCGCGCCCCGGTGAAACGCACCGGGAGTCGGAGCTCGTCTTCACGGTGGAAGAGGCGGACCGCCGCCGGGTCCACCGGGTGCGCATCGAGCCGGCCGTTCCGCTCGCCGAGCCGGAGGTCGCCGGGCCGCGGTCCGGCGCGGCTTCTTGAACGATAACGAAGGCGAAGGCGCCGTCCTCGCCGGAGGCGCCGTCCCCGCCGAAGGCGCCGTCCCCGCCGGAGGCGCCGTCCCCGCCGGAGGCGCCGTCCCTTTCCGGGCGGGCGCCGTCGCCGTCGTCGGGCGCCCGAACGCCGGGAAATCCACGCTCGTCAACCGGCTGGTCGGTGAAAAGGTGGCCATCGTCTCCGACAAGCCTCAGACCACCCGGCGGCGGATTCTGGGCATCGCGCGAAGGCCGGGAGCCGAGATCGCTCTCGTAGACACGCCCGGAATCCACCGGCCCGAGCACCGCATGAACTCCGCGATGGTTCGCGACGCGACCGACGCGCTGTCGACGTCCGACGTGGTCCTGCTCGTGATCGACGCCGCCGATGCGCGGGGAAAGGGAGAGGAGTTCCTGATCCGCCTTCTCGAGCGGGCCGGAAAGCCCGCCCTTCTCGCCCTCAACAAAGTCGATCTCCTTTCGAAGCCCGCGTTGCTCCCGTTGCTCGCGGATTTTTCCGCTCGCTACCCCTTTCGCGACGTGATCCCCATCTCCGCGAAGACCGGGGACGGCGTCGAGCGCCTGGCCTCCCTTCTCACCGCCGCCCTTCCGGAAGGCCCCGCCGCTTACGACGACGACTTTCTGACCGCGACGCCGGAGTCCGAGTGGATCGGCGAGGTCGTGCGGGAAAAGCTCTTGGAGCGCACACGCGAAGAGCTGCCGTTTGCCTCCGCCGTCTTAGTCGAGTCCGTCCGCGAGGACGAGGCGAAGAACCTGACGGTCGTCTCCGCCTCGATCGTTGTCGAGAAGGAAGGGCAGAAGGGAATCATCGTCGGGCGGGGAGGCACGATGATCCGGGACATCGGCACCGCCGCCCGCCACGAGCTCGAAGCGCAGAGCGGCCGGCGTTACTTCCTGGAGCTCACCGTCCGCGTCCGCGCGGACTGGCGGGAAGATGAGCGGTTCTTATCGAGGCTGGCCGGGGGAAGTTGAGAGTCGAGAGTTGAGAGTTGATTTGGGTACCGCCGGCTTCTGACTCTTAACTCTTAACTGTTATCTCTCAACTCTCTTACGCCCCCCGCACGGCTCTCCGCAGCCGCTCCGACAGGTCTCCCAGCGAGTCCGCCAGGGATTCCCGAAGGCGGTCGAACTCCTGCGACAGGCGCTCGTCGTCCGCGCCGCGCTGTCCGTGGGCTTCGAGAAGCGGCGCGATCTGGCTCCGGATGTCCTCGGCTTCGCGATGGCCGTGCCCGATGCGCTCCTCGATCGCTCCGCGGAGCGTCTGAAGCTCCGTCCGGATGTCGTCCGCCTCGCGGCGGCTCTGGGATGTTTTTTCCCTCAGCGCGGCTTCGAGGACCTCGATCTGCTGATGGATCGTGGCGATCTGCTCCTGAAGCCGGTCATGCCGGTCCGCGATCCCGGCGATCTGCGCGGAGACTTTCTCGCCGCGCTCGCCGAAGCTGCGCAGAGAGATCGAAACGTCGTCCTCGTAGGTGCGCTGCCTTTTCTCACTGGCGGACAGCCGGTCGTGCGCGTCGCGAATCCGGGCCTCGACGTCGTCCCGTCCCTCGAGCGATCCGGAGAGCGCCTGGATTCGTCCGTCGAACGAGTCGTGCTTTTCGCCGACGATCTTCCCGAGGTCCCGCGTCTCCCGTTCGATGGTTTCCAGGCGCGCCGTCAGCGCCGCCGCGTCGCTTTCCGCGCGGCGTCGTTCCTCTTCCGCGCGCTGTCGCTCCTCGCGCTCGCGGGCGATTTCCGCCACGGCCTCTTCCACCTTCGCCTCGAGAGCCCGGAAGCGGGCGTCCGTCTGCTCGTTCACCGCGGGCTCGATCGACGCCGCCGCGCGGGAGGCTTCGGCCGGCTCCAGAAACTCGCTCGAGGCGGAACCTTGGACCGGCGCAGCAGGGGACGCGCCGATCGCGCCCGATTCCGGCCTCGCGCCGTGCTCCATCTCCGAGGGAGCGTCGAGCGCGGTCGCGGGATCCAGGGTCTCGAGGGGTTCGAACGATTCGGGGGACAAAGTCCCGAAGGATTCCTGCAGAAGAACCCCAAGCCCGGTCTCCGCGGCGACCGGGGCGCCCGATTCGAGATCGGGGATCCCCGGCAGCGGGGGCAATGAAAGCTCCGGGAGCGCTCCGGTGGACCAGGCCTCGGAGGACGGAGGCGGAGGGCCGTCGGAGACGCGGGGCGACGCCAGGGCGCCGCGG
>JALYUA010000145.1 GCA_030854005.1 Acidobacteriota bacterium | reverse complement strand
AGACTGGAAGGACGCGAGCGTCTGAGTCGACGAGCCGAGCGACCGGCGGGAGCGAGACGGCCGCGGTACTCCGCGGTCAACTCGATCGTCAGTACGCAAGGACCTTCTTCGCCGCCTCTACCACCTTCTCGCTGTTCGGCAGGATCGCCCTCTCGAGGATCCGGTTGAATCCCACGGGCGTGAAGGTCGAGCCGACGCGGCCGATCGGCGCATCGAGGTAGGGAAAGAGCGTTTCCTGGATCTGGGACGCGATCTCTCCGCCGAACCCGCCGTGCACCTTGTCCTCGTGCGCGACGAGAACGCGGCTGGTCTTGCGAACGGATTTCTCGATCGCCTCGTGGTCGAGCGGGACGAGCGATCGCAGGTCGAGGACCTCCACCGAGCGCCCCTGCTTCTCGAGCGCCTGCGCGGCTTCGAGCGCGAAATGGACCGGCGTCCCGTAGGCCAGGATCGTCAGGTCGTTCCCCTCGCGGCGCAGACGGGCCTTTCCGAACGGCACGGCGAATTCCTTCGGGATGTTCGCGCGGGCCATCGGGTTGTTGTAAAGAAACTTCGGTTCGAGGAAAACGGTCAGGCCGCGCGAGCGGATCGACGTCCGCAGCAGCCCCGCCGCGTCGTCGGCGAAAGCGGGGTAGACCACGCGGAGGCCGGGGAGCGTCGTCAGCCAGCCCTCGATGTTCTGCGAGTGGTAAAGCCCGCCGCCGATGTATCCGCCGGAGGCCAGGCGCAGCGTGACGTTGGGGACGAACTTCCCGTTCGTGCGCCAGTACTCGTGCGACATCTCGACCATCTGCTCGGCCGCCGGCCAGAAGTAGTCCGCGAACTCGGCTCCTTCGACGACGACGCGGATTTTCTCGTCGAAGCGCGAGAAGCCGTCGGCGGTGCCGGTGATGAAGTCCTCGGCGATCGGCCCGTTGAAGACGCGCTTGACCCCGAACTCCTGCTGCATTCCCTTGGTGACGTTGAACACGCCGCCCTTGTCCCGGTACGCGACGTCCTGCCCCCAGATATACGTGTCCGGGTTCCGGCGAAACTCGGTCTTCAAAGTGTCGTTTAAGGCCTGCACGAGTGTCTGCGGTTCGCCGCTGCCGTCGGGCAGCCCCTCGGGCCACGCGTCGGGAACCCAGGGGTCGGGAACGACGTAGTCGAAGATCGAGGCCGGGTCGGGGTCGGGAGCGAGCTTCGCCCGATCCGCCGCCTCGTCGTAGGTCTGCTGGTTGTGCGCCTCGATCGCCTCGAGGTCCGCCACGGGCACGAGGCCGTTCTCGACGAGCGTCCGGCGGAAGCGGGGGAGCGGGTCCGCCGCCCGGGCCGCCGCGAGCTCCTCGGGGGTCCGGTAGAGCTCGTGCCGGTCGGAGTTGGAGTGGGAATGTATTCGGACCACGACCGCGTGGACGATGGCGGCTCCCGCCCCGGATCGGACGTACTCGACCGCCTCGCGCATGGCGCGGAAAGCGGCGAAGACGTCGAGCCCGTCGCAGTGGATGATGCGCAGGTTCGGAAAGCCCGCAAAGTTGTCGGAGGAGTACTGGTTCGCGGTCTGGTCCTGCTTCGGGACCGAGATCCCGTAGCCGTTGTCCTGCACGACGAAAACGACCGGCAGCTTCTCGCGGGTGGCGCCGTTGACGGCCTCGTAGAAGTACCCCTCGGACGCGGAGGACTCTCCGATCGAGCAGTACACGATGGCATCGCTTTCGTACGTCTTCACGGCGCGCGCCAGGCCCGCGGCGTGCTGCGCGTGGTTGGAGACGGCGGACGAGACGTTCTGGATCCCGATCTCCGGCTTGGCGAAGTGGTTGGACATGTGCCGGCCGCCCGAGGCGACGTCGGCCGCCTTCGACATGCCGTTCAAGAGAATTTCCTCCGCCGTCAGCCCCGCGGCGAGACAGGTCGTCAGGTCGCGGTAATACGGGAAAAGGAAGTCACGTCCCGGCCGGAACGTCATGCCGAGCGCGAGCTGGATGCCGTCGTGCCCGGCGCACGGAGCGTGATAGCTCCATCCGAGGCCCTGCTTCAGGTAGTTCGGCGCCTTGTCGTCCAGCACCCGTCCGAGGTGCATCACGCCGTACCATTTCTTGAGCTCTTCGCGGGAGACGTCGGTCCGCGGGACGTCCGAAACCCGATCGAGCTCCGCGGTGTGTTCGGTCAAGGGCTTCCTCCGCTGCCTGCGAGAACCCGTATTCTAACGGCGGCCCCCGTCAAATCCTTCCTTTTCTTCCGGCGCAACCACCCCTAAAATGAGGCAGATGCCCTCCAATTCCGTCCGGTTTCCGGCGGCCTCCCGCGAGGAGTCCGCCCGGCGCGAGATGGTGGAGCGTTTCGTCGCGCCCCGGGGGGTCGACGATCCCCGCGTGCTCGCCGCGATGCGCGAGGTGCCGCGGCATCTGTTCGTCCCCGAGCCGCTCCGGGGGAAGGCCTACGGCGATCACTCGCTCCCGATCGGATTCGGCCAGACGATCTCTCAGCCGTACGTCGTCGGCATCATGACCTCGCGGCTCGCGATCGAACCGGGCCACAAGGTGCTCGAGATCGGGACCGGGTCCGGGTACCAGACCGCGGTCCTGTCCCGGCTGGCGCGCACGGTGTACTCGCTCGAGCGCCTCGACGAGCTGGCGCGCCGCTCTTCGGCGTTGCTGCGGCAGCTCGGCTGCCAGAACGTTTCGGTGAAGGCGTTCGACGGGACCTACGGCTATCCGGCGGCCGCTCCGTACGACCGGATCCTGGTCACCGCCGGAGCGGACGAAGTGCCGGAGCCCCTGTTGGACCAGCTGGCCGTCGGGGGCCGCCTCGTGCTTCCCATCGGGCCGCCCGAGCGTCAGCGGATCCGCGTCATCCGCCGCCGCAAGACCGATTTTGCGCAGGAGGATGGCGAAGCGGTCGTCTTCGTGCCTCTCGTCGGAAAGTTCGGCCGCGCGGGAATCCCGGGTTGACGGAGATCGCGCGCCGCGCCCTCGTCTCCGGCCGGGTCCAGGGAGTCGGGTTCCGCGCCTTTGCCCGCCGCGCCGCGCACGATGCCGGGGTCAAGGGATGGGTGCGGAATCTCTCCGACGGCCGCGTCGAGACCGAGGTGGAAGGAGAGGACGCCGCCGTGGCGCGCTACCTCGAGAAGCTGCGCCGGGGGCCGCTCGTCGGCTCCGTCTCGTCCGTGGCCGAGGAGGAGCTTCCCGCGCGCGGGTTCCAGGGCTTCGAGATCCGCTCGTGACCGAGAGGCGCGACGACGCGGATTTGAGGGCCCTCGTGCGCGATGTGCCCGACTTCCCCTCGCCGGGAATCCTGTTTCGCGACATCACGCCGCTGCTCGCGTCTCCTGAGGCGTTCGCGCGCGCGATCCGGGAAATGGCCGAGCCCTGGAGGACGCTGCGTCCCGCGAAGATTCTCGGGATCGAGGCCCGCGGCTTCATGTTCGGCGCCGCGCTCGCGCGAGAGCTCTCCGTCGGGTTCGTCCCGGTCCGCAAGCCCGGGAAGCTGCCTCGCGAGACGGTCCGCGCCAGTTACGGTCTCGAATACGGGACGGACACCCTGGAGATCCACCGGGACGCCTGCGCGGCCGGCGAGCGGGTGGTGATCGCCGACGACGTCCTCGCCACGGGAGGAACCGCCGAGGCGGCGTGCCGGCTGGCGGAGGCGCTGGGGGCGGAGATCCTCGGCGTCGGCGTCTTCATCGAGCTCGCGGCGCTCGGCGGCCGCGCCCGGATCGACCCCCGGTGCGTGCAGTCGGTGCTGGTATTATGAACAATCTCAACCAGCACAGACCCGCAGGGGACGAGAGTCCGGCATGACGGCTGAAAAGATCCTCATCGTCGACGACGACGAGGACATTCTGCTGATCGTTCAGACGATCCTTGCGTCGGCGGGGTACTCCGCCATGACCGCGCACAACGGCCGCGAAGGCGTCGACATGGCGCTCGAGCTGCGGCCCGACCTGATCCTGCTCGATGTCATGATGCCGGAGCTCTCCGGCTGGGAAGTCTGCACGACGTTGAAAAACGCGCCGGAGACGAGGCAGATCCCGATCGCGATGCTCACCGTGAAGAGCGAGATCCGCGACCTCATCACCGGGATGCAGGTCGGCGCCGACGACTACATCACCAAGCCGTTCACGCGGCGCAAGCTCCTGTCGACGGTCCGCAAGCTTCTCGACGACCGCGGCGAGGAAGTCCCCGCGTACATCCCCTCCGAGAACGAAGAGGTCCGGTTCAAGAACCTCCTCTTCGACGGCGTCACGGAGCTTCCGACGGTCCCGATCATCATCGACGCGCTGCGCGACCGCCTCCTGGACAATCGCGATCTCGGGGTGCTCTTCATCGACGTCGAGCAGTACAGCCACATCGAGGAGACCTACGGCTGGGAGGTCTTCGACGCGCTTCTCCGGCACACGGGCAAGGCGCTCCGCCGGATGCTCGGGACCGTGTTCGCGACCGAGGATTTCGTGGCGGTCAACCGGGCGGGCGGCTCCGACTTCTACGTCTTCACGACGATGGAGGCGGGGGAGGACGCGTTCTCCCGGCTTCAGCGCAAGGCGCGCCAGGTCGAGGAGTCGCTGCGAGGATCCCTGGACGAAGGCTTCGGGTCCCGCATCCACAAGCGGATCGGCGTCTTCGTCGGGTACTCCGTCATCCACTCCAACCCGCAGATGCGCGTGGAGCGGCTGGTCTATCGCGCCCTTCGCCAGGCGATCGCGATCGCCACCACGAAGGAAGAAGAGCGGCAGACGATGCTGCGCGAGACGTTCCAGGAGATCCTGCGCAAGCGCCGCATCCGAACGGTCTACCAGCCGATCTTCGACCTCAACACGATGGAGCTGCACGGGCACGAGGCCCTGACCCGCGGCCCGATCGAGACCGCGTTCGAGAGCCCCGAGCTGCTCTTCCAGTTCGCCGGCGACCACGAAGCGATCTGGGAGCTGGAGCAGCTCTGCATCGAATCGTCCGCGACTCACTACCAGGGCGCGCCGGGCGGGCATCTCTTCATCAACGTCGAGGCGGACTCGATCACCGCGCTGACGACACGCAAGGAGACGCTCGAGCCGCTTCTCAACCTCAAGCAGCGGGTCGTCATCGAGGTCACCGAGCGGTCCGCGATCCGCGACATCCCGGTGTTTCGCGAGGCGCTGGCGGCGCTCCGGGACAAGGGGTTCCAGATAGCCATCGACGACGCTGGCTCCGGGTACGCCTCGCTCCAGTCGATCGCCGAGCTGCGCCCGAACTATCTGAAGGTGGCCAACACGCTGGTCACGGGCCTGCACGCCGACACGATCAAGCGCGACGTGGTCGAGATGCTCGTCAACCTCGCCCGCCGCATCGACGCCACGTGCGTCGCGGAGGGCATCGAGACACCCGAAGACCTCGAGGAATGCCGCCGGCTCGGCATTCCCTACGGCC
>JALYUA010000223.1 GCA_030854005.1 Acidobacteriota bacterium | reverse complement strand
GGGCATGACCGTCCTCGAGCTGAACACCCTCGTGAAGGCTCTCGAGGAGAAGTTCGGCGTGTCGGCCGCGGCGATGGCGATGCCGGCGGCTGCGGCGGGCGCCGGAGCGGCGGCGGCTCCGGTCGAGGAAGAGAAGACCGAGTTCACGGTCGTCCTGCTGGCAGCGGGAGACAAGATCAAGACCATCAAGGCGGTCCGCGAGGTCACGGCCCTGGGGTTGAAGGAAGCCAAGGACTTAGTCGACGGCGCGCCCGGAACTCTCAAGGAAGGGGTCTCCAAGGAGGAGGCGGCCAACATCAAGAAGAAGTTCGAGGAAGTGGGAGCGAAGGTCGAGATCAAGTAGTGGGGCGGCTTTCCTCCGGGGGGAACGCCCGGTCGCGGGATTCTCGAGCATCCGGCTCGAGCCGGCCGGCGTGCGCCCCGGGAATAGGGCCTTGTTTCGGTATTTGCCGGCTTGCGCCGGTTTCCGTGGGTTTTCTCCATTCTCTTTTGGCGTCCCGTCCTTTCGTACACGCGGGGCCGTGCGCCGGCGAGGAGTCTGAATGACTGAGGCTGCCGTTTTGCCCGAAAGAAAGAACTTTTCGAAGATCCGGTCGTTCATGGATCTTCCGAACCTGATCGACGTCCAGCGCCGCTCCTACGAGCGGTTCCTCCAGATGAACCTCCTCCCCGAGGAGCGGGACGAGTCAGGGCTCCAGGCCGTCTTTACGAGCGTGTTTCCGTTCTCCGACTTCCGCGGGGCTTGTGAGCTGCAGTTCGTGAAGTTCGCGATCGGGAACTGGGAGTGCAAGTGCGGGCGGCTGAAGGGCCTGGAGCACCTTCGGATGGACTGCCGCGCCTGCGGAGCGCGGATCGTTACGGCCCACCCGCACGAAGAACAGGTGTCGTGTCCGAACTGCGGCACGCAGAACCAGAACCGGGTGACCCTCTGCGACGTCTGCGGAAACCCCGTGGACCTGCAGATGAAGTATTCCGTCGCGGAATGCCAGGAACGGGGCATGACCTATTCGGTTCCGCTCAAGGTGACGTTCCGGCTCTTCGTCTACGACAAGGACCCCGAGACGGGGGTCAAGACCATGCGGGACGCCAAGGAGGAAGAGGTCTTCTTCGGCGACATCCCGCTCATGACGGAGCACGGAACCTTCGTCATCAACGGCACCGAGCGCGTCATCGTGTCCCAGCTCCACCGCTCGCCGGGAGTGTTCTTCACCAAGGAGTCCGCCCACGGATTCCTCGCGAAAATCATCCCGTATCGCGGTTCCTGGGTCGAGTTCGAGTACGACCAGAAGGGCATCCTGTACGTCCGGATCGACCGCAAGCGGAAATTTCCGGCGACGATCTTCCTTCGGGCCCTCGGCCTCGAGACGGACGAGTCGATCCTCCGGCAGTTCTACACGCCGATCGCGGCGCGCTTCGAGCGCGGGCGCGCGTACCTGACCATCGGAAAGGACGCCCTGAAGCAGGAGGAGCTCAAGGAGAAGTACGCCCGAGTCAAGCGCGACACGAAGCTCGTTTTCGCCGGAATCAAACTGACCGCGGACGAGCAGAAGGAAATCGCGAAGAAGGGCTCCATTGAGCGATCCGTCGACGACGCGGCCGTCGAGAAGGCCTGCTTCCTCCCGGACGTCGTCGACCTTTCGAGCGGCGAAGTGCTCTTCGAGGCGGGACAGGAGCTCGGGCCGGACGCGATCGAGCAGCTGAAGGAGCGCGGCATCAAGACCGTCGAGGTCTTCTTCCCCGACTGGGATCTGACGGGCGACGTCCTCGTCAACACGATTCGCAAGGACACCCACAAGACGAAGAACGAGGCGATCCTCGAGATCTACAGGCGCCTGCGCCCGGGCGATCCCCCGACGTACGAGTCCGCGAAGAACCTCTTCGAGGGCATGTTCTTCGACGCGAAGAAGTACGACTTCTCGCGCGTGGGGCGTTTCAAGTTCAACATCAAGCTCGAGGCGGATTCCGCCGAGGACACCCGCACGCTCACGGCGCAGGACATCTACCGCGTCGTCGGATACCTGCTGCGCCTGAAGCGCGACGTGGGCCGGACGGACGACATCGACAACCTCGGCAACCGACGCGTGCGGTCGGTCGGCGAGCTCCTCGAGAACCAGTTTCGGATCGGGCTCGTCCGGATGGAGCGGGCCATCAAGGAAAAGATGTCCGTCCACCAGGACATCGACTCGGCGATGCCGCACGACCTGATCAACAGCAAGCCGGTCATCGCCTCGATCAAGGAGTTCTTCGGGTCCTCACAGCTCTCGCAGTTCATGGACCAGACGAACCCGCTTTCGGAGGTCACGCACAAGCGGCGCCTCTCGGCCCTCGGGCCGGGCGGGCTCTCGCGCGAGAGGGCCGGATTTGAGGTTCGAGACGTGCACCCGACGCACTACGGCCGGGTGTGCCCGATCGAGACGCCGGAAGGCCCGAACATCGGGCTCATCTCGTCACTCTCCTGCTATGCGCGGATCAACGACTTCGGATTCATCGAAACCCCCTACAAGCGGGTCGAGAAGGGGAGGGTCATCGACCACTTCCAGATCACGACCGTCGGGGACACCTCCTTCAAGCTCGGGCAGATCGCCGAGAAAAAGGAGCTCGAGGAAGAGAACGGCAAGCGCGGCAGCAAGCGCCCCGCCGAGGCCATCCCGCACGCGTTCTATCTCTCGGCGTGGGAGGAGGAGAACTTCGTCATCGCCCAGGCGAACGCGGAGACGGACGCCGGCGGGCGGATCAAGGAAGATCGAGTCATCGCGCGCTTCAACGGCGAGTTCATCACGGCCGAGCGCGAGAAGATCGACTACAAGGACATTTCACCCAAGCAGCTGGTCTCCGTCGCGACGGCGCTGATTCCCTTCCTGGAGCACGACGACGCCAACCGGGCGCTGATGGGGTCGAACATGCAGCGCCAGGCCGTTCCGCTCCTTCGGGTCGAGGCCCCGCTCGTCGGGACCGGCCTCGAGGGGACCGTCGCGCGGGACTCGGGCGCCGTCGTCCTCGCCAAGCGCGGGGGGATCGTCGACCAGGTGGACTCCGAGCGCATCATCGTGCGCGTCGAGGGCACCGAGGCGGGCGGCAAGGAGTTCGGCGCGGACATCTATCCCCTGACGAAGTTCCGCCGGTCGAACCAGAACACGTGCATCAACCAGAAGCCGATCGTGTCGGAAGGCCAGAAGGTCGAGCGGGGGCAGGTCCTCGCCGACGGGCCGTGCACGCAGCAGGGCGAGCTCGCCCTGGGGCGCAACATTCTCGTGGCGTTCATGCCGTGGCGCGGCTACAACTACGAGGACGCGATCCTCGTGTCGGAGCGCCTCGTGAAGGACGACTTCTTCACGTCCATCCACATCCAGGAGTTCGACATCGAGGCGCGGGACACCAAGCTCGGCCCCGAGGAGATCACGCGGGACATCCCGAACGTCTCCGAGAACGCCCTGAGGGACCTGGACGAGTCGGGCATCATCCGCATCGGCGCCAACGTCAAGCCGGGCGACATTCTCGTGGGCAAGGTCACCCCGAAGGGCGAGACACAGCTCACGCCGGAAGAGAAGCTGCTCCGTGCGATCTTCGGCGAGAAGGCCGGCGACGTTCGCGACGCCTCCCTGAAGTGCCCCCCGGGCATCGAGGGAACCGTTGTCGACGTCAAGATCTTCTCCCGTAAGGGAACGGAGAAGGACATGCGGGCCCTCTCGATCGAGCAGGACCAGATCGCCAAGATCGAGAAGAACTCGCGCGACGAGATCCGCATCATTCGCGAGGAAGCCAACAAGAAGATCCGGGACCTGCTCGTCGGCAAGGTTTCGAATGAAGAGATGAACGACCGGGACGGCGGCGAGATCGTCAAGAAGTGTGGAAAGTTCTCCCCCGAAGCGGTCGCGCGGCTCACCCCGCAGCAGCTGAAGCGCCTGAAGCTGAAAGACGAGGAGATCGCGGACGCGGTCCAGATCATCCTCCGCCGGCAGGACTCGCAGATCGAGGTCTTAAACCGCGTCAACGCGGAGCGGATCGAGCTTCTGCAGAAGGGCGACGAGCTGCCGCCGGGCGTCATCAAGATGGTCAAGGTCTACGTCGCGATGAAGAGGAAGCTCTCCGTCGGCGACAAGATGGCGGGGCGCCACGGAAACAAGGGCGTCATCTCCCGCATCCTCTCGGAATCCGACATGCCGTACCTTCCGGACGGCACGCCGATCGACATCGTTCTCAATCCCCTGGGCGTTCCGTCCCGCATGAACGTCGGGCAGATTCTCGAGACCCACCTCGGGTGGGCCGCGAAGGCCCTCGGCGTGACGATGGCGACGCCGGTCTTCGACGGCGCCTCGGAAGGGGAGATCAAGAAGCTCTTGAAAGATGCCAACCTGCCTTCCTCGGGGAAGACGGTCCTCTACGACGGCATGACCGGGGAGCCGTTCGAGCAGCAGGTCACCGTCGGCTTCATCTACATGCTGAAGCTGTCGCACTTAGTCGACGACAAGATCCACGCGCGATCGATCGGGCCGTACTCGTTGATCACGCAGCAGCCCCTCGGGGGCAAGGCGCAGTTCGGCGGCCAGCGTTTCGGAGAGATGGAGGTCTGGGCCCTCGAGGCCTACGGCGCCTCCTACACCCTCCAGGAGCTCCTGACCGTCAAGTCCGACGACGTCGAAGGCCGCTCGCAGGTCTACGAAGCGATCGTCAAGGGCGAGGTGCCGGCGGATCCGGGCCTGCCCGAGTCGTTCAACGTGCTCGTTCGGGAGCTTCAGTCGCTCTGCCTCGACGTGGAGCTGCTGAAGCGATGAACCGACTCTTTGTCATCGGCATGACGCTGCGTTCAAGCCATGGGATGGCGACCAGCGGCAGCTGGCTCTCTTCGGTCGCGTCGAGCGACCGCTCAAAATGTTTCCTCACTGGGTCGCGATGAACGACCTGATGAGAAGGAGCAACTAAATTGGAAACGCTCGCTTTCGCCAACAAGCCGACGGCCTTGAAGGACTTCAACTCCATCAAGATCTCGCTGGCGTCGCCGGAGAAGATCCGTTCCTGGTCGTACGGCGAGGTCACCAAGCCGGAGACGATCAACTACCGCACGTTCAAGCCGGAGCGGGACGGACTCTTCTGCGCCAAGATTTTCGGGCCGATCACGGACTGGGAGTGCCTCTGCGGCAAGTACAAGCGCATGAAGCACCGGGGCGTGGTGTGCGACAAGTGCGGTGTCGAGGTGACCAAGTCCAAGGTCCGCCGCGAGCGGATGGGACACATCGAGCTCGCGTCGCCCGTCTCTCACGTATGGTTCTTCAAGGGCCTGCCGTCGCGCATCGGCCATCTGCTCGACATCTCCCTGAGGGACCTCGAGCGGATCCTCTACTTCGAGTCCTACGTCGTCATCGATCCGGGCGAGACGGAGCTGAAGGAGAAGGAGCTTCTGTCGGAGGAGCGCTACCGCGCGCTTCGCGGCGAGTACGGGGACGTGTTCGTCGCCCGCATGGGCGCCGGCGCGATCAAGGAGCTCCTGCAGCGCGTCGACGTCGACATGCTGTCGGAAGAGCTCCGGATGATCATGAAAACGGAGACGTCGCAGATCAAGCGCCAGAAGGCCGCCAAGCGCCTGAAAGTGTGCGACGCCTTCCGCCGCTCCGGGCACCGCCCCGAGTGGATGATCTTGGACGTCATCCCGGTCATTCCGCCGGAGCTGCGGCCCCTCGTTCCTCTGGACGGCGGCCGGTTCGCGACGTCGGACTTAAACGACCTGTATCGCCGCGTCATCAACCGCAACAACCGGCTGAAGAAGCTCCTCGAGCTGCGCGCGCCCGAAGTCATCGTGCGCAACGAAAAGCGGATGCTCCAGGAAGCCGTCGACGCGCTCTTCGACAACGGCCGCCGCGGCCGCGTGCTGAAGGGCTCGAACAACCGCCCGCTGAAGTCCCTGTCCGACACATTGAAGGGCAAGCAGGGCCGGTTCCGCCAGAACCTCCTCGGCAAGCGCGTCGACTACTCCGGCCGTTCGGTCGTCGTGGTCGGACCGGAATTGAAGCTCCACCAGTGCGGCCTTCCCAAGAAGATGGCCGTCGAGCTGTTCAAGCCCTTCATCTACAACCGGCTCGAAAAGAAGGGTCTCGCGACCACCATCAAGGCGGCCAAGGAGCTCGTCGAGTCGGGGGTCACCGAGGTGTGGGACGCTCTGGAAGAGGTCATTCGCGATCATCCGGTGCTCTTGAACCGCGCGCCGACGCTCCACCGCCTGGGCATCCAGGCCTTCCAGCCGGTGCTCGTCGAGGGCAAGGCCATCAAGATCCACCCGCTCGTCTGCCCGGCGTTCAACGCGGACTTCGACGGCGACCAGATGGCCGTTCACGTGCCGCTGTCGCCCAAGGCGCAGGTCGAGGCGGAGCTCCTGATGCTCTCTTCGAACAACATCCTGTCTCCGGCCTCGGGCCGGCCTCTCGCGGTTCCCTCACAGGACCTGGTGCTCGGGATCTATTACCTGACCAAGTCGCGGGCGAACACGAAGGGGGAGGGGCGGATCTTCGCCGACTTCGACGAGGTCGTCCTCGCCCACGAAGCCGGAGAGGTGATGACGCACACGCCGATCCGGGTGCGCTACTCGGGCCGGTACATCGACCTGACCACGCAGTACAACGACCAGGACATCTCGCACGCCGAGGTGCAAGACGTCGAGAGAACGCTCATCGACACGACCGTCGGCCGCGTCCTCTTCAACCAGGCCCTGCAGGACGTCGTCCCGTTCATCAACGGGAACTTGAAGAAACGCGGCCTGACCGACTTCGTCAGCTACGTCTACCTGACGTTCGGCGAAGAGATGACCGTTCAGATGCTGGATGACTTGAAGGAGCTGGGTTTCCTCGCCGCGACCCGGGCGGGGATCTCGATCGGCGTCGACGACATGGTCATTCCGCAGAAGAAGGAAGAGTTCTTGAACCTGGCGCGCAAGGCGGTCCTCGAGGTCGAGGGGCAGCGCAGCTCGGGCGTCATCACCGCGGGTGAGCGCCACAACAAGATCATCGACATCTGGCACCGCACGACCGAGAACATCTCCGACGAAATGTTCAAGGAGATGAAGAAGTCCGACCAGGCCGGTCAGGATTTCAACCCGATCTACATCATGGCGGACTCCGGCGCCCGAGGCTCCAAGGAGCAGGTGCGGCAGCTCGCCGGGATGCGCGGTCTGATGTCCAAGCCTTCGGGCGAGGTCATCGAGACCCCGATCGAGGCGAACTTCCGCGAGGGGCTCTCCGTTCTGCAGTACTTCATCTCGACCCACGGCGCCCGCAAGGGCCTCGCGGACACCGCGTTGAAGACGGCCGACTCGGGGTACCTGACGCGCCGGCTCGTGGACGTGGCGCAGGACGTCATCGTCACCGAGGAGGATTGCGGAACCTCGGACGGCATCACGGTCTCCGCGATCATGGAAGGCGGCGACACCCTGGAGCCGCTGCGCGACCGGATCGTCGGCCGCGTCGCCCAGGAAGACATCTTCGACCCTCTCACCGAGGAGAGGCTCGTTTCCTATGGCGCGGAGATCTCGGAGGACCTCGCGTCGGGAGTTCAGGAG
>JALYUA010000221.1 GCA_030854005.1 Acidobacteriota bacterium | reverse complement strand
GCGGATGCCAGCCTCTATGAAGCGAAGTCGCGCGGACGGAATCGGGTTATTTAGGAATTGTCCAGCGTCGAGTGTCGAGCGTCAGACCCGATTCCGAAAACTGAAAACTGAAAACTGAGAACCCGGCAGGCTAAGGCTAACCGAGCACTTGCTCGAAGAATGCCTTCCACCTCTTCACGTACTCGCGCTCGTGGATCTTCTCCGCCTCGTTGTCGTGGTGGCAGTGGCCAGCGCCGCGCGGATTCCAGAGCGTGGTTCCTGCCGGGAGCGCGTCGATGAGGCGCTGCGTGAACCGGGGAGGCACGAGGAAGTCCTCGTCTCCGAAGACGACATGGACCGGGACCCGCACGCGCGCGGCGGATCGGAGCGGATCGGACGCGAGGATCTCTTCCGGCGTGACGCCGAGTGAGTCTCGAAGGCTCTTCAGCGCCCGGCGGACGGCAAACGTGGTGGTCAGGCCGAGGATCGGCCGCGGCAGACCGGTCAGGATGCTGAGGTAGTGACGGGCCATCTCCCGCGCGTCGGCAAAGGGGGATTCGAGCCAGATCCCCCGGACGCGCGGCTCGGTAGCCGCCCAGACGAGCGCGGTCGACGAGCCCGCGGAACAGGAGTGCACGGCGAGCCGGGACGCGTCGAAGCCGAACCGCGCTTCCGCGGCCGCGACCGCGGCGTCCAGGTCTTCGCGTTCGAGAAGGCCGTAGGTGATGAAGTCTCCGCCGCTCGGGCGGTGTCCTCGGAGGTCCGGCAGGAGCGCGTTGTACCCGAGCCCGACGGCGCGAAGCGCGTCCGGCGCCCATTCGGCGGCGCTCCCGCCCTTCCCGTGCAGGAAGACGATCGTTCGCGGCGAGGGTCCCGCGCTCGGGGTCGCCAGAATGGCGCAGAGCTCGTCGTGCCGGCGGGTCGATCCGGCAAAACGGTAGTCGTGGACGCGCGCGCCCGCCGCGGCCAAACCGGACAGCAGACCGTCGCGGCTCGCCTGGCAGGGTGTCAACCCTTGGGGCGAGATGAGCCGGCGCGCGAGAGACCGCGCCACGATCCAGGAGGTAACGACCCAGGCGGCGGCGGCCGCAGCGCCCGCGGCGGCCAGAGCGATCGGCAGGCGGCGGCGCATCGGGAAAAACTATCAGCTGTCAGCTATCAGCCTTCGGCCGGACGACGGCCGCGGTTCTCCGCCGAGGCGATGGGAAATTCGTGGGCACCGCGGGGCTCGTGACTAGAATGACCGATGCTCAAGCGATTCATCGTGACCGCCGTTTTTCTTGGGGGCTCCGCGATTTCGGTTCCGGCGCAGAATGCCCCGCCGGCCGCTCACTTTCGAATCGTCGAGGCGGGACCCGGGTGCTTTGCGGCGATCGCGACGGCCGGGGATCGCGCGTCGGTCGGCAATTCCGGGTTCGTCCTGGGATCCGGCGGCATCCTCGTGGTGGATGCCTTCGCCACCGAGGAGGCGGCGAGGGACCTGCTCGTCGAGATCCGGCGGCGCAGCCCGCTTCCGGTCCGGTGGGTGGTCAACACGCACTACCACCTGGATCACGTGGGCGGCGGCGCCGTCTATCGCCGGGAGGGCGCCGTGATCGTCGCGCACGAAAATGCGCGGCGGTGGATCCGGACGGAGAATCTCAAATGGCGAAAGGAGATCACCCCGAAGGATCGCGCGGTGCTGGACGCGCTCCCGCTGCCGGAGGTCACGTCTCCCTCGGGAGTCACGCTCTCCCTGGGCGGCCGCGATGCGCGGGTCCTCTTCCGGCCCGGGCACACGGGAGGCGACCTGATCGTCCGCGTCGATGAGTCCGACGTGGTCTACGGCGGCGACCTCATCTGGAACGCGACGGTGCCGAACCTCATCGACGCCGACACGGCGGCCTGGGTTTCGACGCTCGACGGGTTCACGGCGGAATTTCCGTCCGCCGCGTTCGTGCCGGGACACGGCGAGCCCGGCCGCGCCCTCCAGGTGCGATTTTTCCGCGACTATCTCGCCGGCCTCCGCCAGGCCACGTCGCGAGCGATGGAGGCCGGGCTCTCGGGCCCCTCCCTCGCCGCCGCCGGACTCGACGCGCTGCGGCCCCGCTACGGCGCGTGGACGTGGTTCGATCAGTTCGCGGCGTCCAACCTCGAGCAGACCGAACAGGAAATGCGGGGATCCAAGAAGTATGCGAAGTAGCGACCAGGAGCACGAATGAACGACATCCCATCGGGAAGGAACACGCACGACTCCCAGGCGGACGGCGCGCCGGCATCCTCGGCCCCCGTGGCCTCCGTCGAGGGAACGGCGCCTGCGACGGCCCGCGTCGAGACGCCCCGCTTCGCCGTCTCGATCGAGTGGTCCGGCGACGCGAGCGGCTGCGGGACGGCCCGCGTCGCGGGGGAGACCCTGGCGATCCCCATCGGCGGCGCGAAGGAGCTCGGCGGGTGCGGTAAGGGAGCGAATCCCGAGGAGCTTCTCTTAGCCGCCGTCGGGGCCTGCTTCGCGGCGACCTGGGGGATTTTCCTGAAGAAGCTGGGCGTCGATCATCCGGACCCGACTCTGCGGCTGACGAGCGAGCTCGGCAAGGATCCGCAGGGCGGCTTTCTCATGACGCGTCTCACGATCTACGCCCGAGTGCCAGGCGCTCTCCTCGCCTCGCAGCGGACGGCGGTCGAGAAGACCCTGGCGCTGGCGGAGAAGTACTGCATCATCTCGAAGGTCGCCAAGGCGGCGATGCCGGTGGACGTGGTGATGGAGGAGATGAAGGGATAGCTCTCAGCTGGCAGCTCTCAGCTGTCAGCCAGCTCTCAGCACCGAAAAGGCAGCCGTGCGGCGCGTTCCGATCGAAGAGGCGTTCGACCTCCACTCGTTCCTCCCCCGGGACGTCGCCTCCGCGCTGGACGAATACCTCCGGGAGGCCTCAGCGGCCGGATTTCGCGAGGTGCGGATCATTCACGGAAAGGGAGTCGGGGTCCGACGCGCCGAAGTGAGGCGCCTTCTCGAGCAACGTCACGACGTTTCGGACTATTTCGACGCGCCCCCCGAGCGCGGTGGCTCCGGAGCGACCATGGCTGTCCTGGCGAGTCAGGCGGAGACGCCGGCTGAGAGCTGACAGCTGACAGCTGAGAGCTACTCGCCCCTCTCCGACCCCACCGCATCCGCGGTCGCGCCGAGTGTCAGCGCCTGTCCGCAGACGCACTCCGTCGCGAAGCCTCCGGTCGCATCCGCGGGGACACCGCGAATCGCCCGCCCGTCGTTGATCGAGCGATCGGTGGACCACCGGCGGAGCGAGCCCGTGACGAGGCCCGAGGCGGCCGTGGTGTTCACCGCGACCTGACAGCGGCAGCCCGGGCACTCCGTCCAGTGGTATCGCACGTCGTCCTTTCCCGCAGCCGTCAGCTGCTCGTCTTGTCCCAGGTGCGGCGGGCCTGCTGAGTGCCCGTCGGTGTCTCCCGGGCGGGTCCGCCGCCGCCGCCCCGCTGGAGGGGCTCGCCGCGCATCTGCTTCAAGGCCTTCTTCCGCTCGTACATCACGCGGTCCGCGGTCTCGATCGCCATGTCGAGCGGGACCCGGCTCGAAAACGGCGTCACGCCGACGGACGCGGCGACGAATTTCTTGTAGGCGCGCGCCGCCGAACGCTGAGACTGCCGCACTTCCTCGATTTTTGACGGCAGCATGTAGAAGCGCTTCTTGGCGACCTCCTGGTCCATCCCCGGAAGGACGACCAGGAACTCGTCGCCGCCCCACCGGATCAGGTAGTCGTCGCCTCGGATCAGCTTCTTGACCGCCGCCGCGACCGTCCAGATGGCCTTGTCACCCTCTTCGTGCCCTTCCTTGTCGTTGATCGTCTTCAGTCCGTCCACGTCGATGAGCACGATCGATCCGCCGGCCGGCTCGCGGGCGAGCGTCGGCCGCAGGTCGTCCAGGAAGAAACGGTTGTACGCCTCGGTCAGCGGATCGATCTGCGCGCGTCTCTTGGAGCGCTGCGTGTCGTCGACCGCGCGCGCGTGGACGGTGGTCAGCCGCCGCTCGGTGTCCTCCATCGCCCAGATGATCAGCCCGATGCCGAAGAGCATCTGGAGAAAGAGATCGTAGAAGCCCGTGTACGACAGGAACGGGAACACCTGCTCGTTGTTGTTCGCGGACACGGCGAAGAAGACGACGTAGGTCATCTGCAGAAGCGTCGTGATCGCCGCGAGGATCCCCGAGAAGGTTTTCCCGAGCCCTCCCGCGCGGCTGCGGAAGATCAGGACCGTGATGATGAACCACGCGATGCCGGCGACCGCCATGTGCACGGCGAAGAAGAGGGATCCCGTGCGGGTCAGCGCCACGATGCCGAACGAGACGACGAGCCCCACGAGAGCCGTCGTCCGCAGCGGCCTTCCCAGCGAGGACTCGTGCTCCATCCGGTCCGCCGCCACGATGATGGACACGAAATAAAGCAGCTTGAAATACTCGTACGGGAGGTTCGCGAAGGGAATGACGATTTCGTACGAGAGCAGCAGCGAGGACAGGGCGAGAAACAGGAAAAGCCATCCGTAGCCCGCCGCGTTCAAGACCCGGTTCCCGCCGGAACGGGACAGGTACAGGAAGATCAGGGCGAGCAGGCCCGCGCCGACCGTCTGAACGAACAGCCCGAGACTGGAAAGTGCCATGAAGTGACGGAAGCTTAACGCTTTCAGGCCGAAAAGGTCAGCGGGCGTTCATCCGGGCGCCCACGCGGTGGAGGATTTCCGCGGGCCCGGACGCGCGGCAATCCCGGGAGGAGCCCGGTTCCCCGCAGAGGATTGGAATCCACGAAAAACTGTTCGGCCCCCGCAGCTGCAGTCCGCGGGCGGGCGGGCCGCCGCCGCTCGGCAGCGCGACGGCGTCCATGCCCTCCGGAGCGCCTTCGAGCTCGACCCGGTACTTCGACTTGCGGATGTTCAGCGTCACCGGGTCGGCGGAGGCGAGCGCGATGGCCATCGGCTCTCCTCGCTCGCTCGTCCAGATTCCGACGAGGCCGTTGGTGGCGAGCTCGTCCGCCGCCGTCTCGAAGACGCGGAGCTTTCCCTCGGAGATGTGCATCGCTCCCGAGTAGAAGCCGTCGAACGCCGGCGAGTAGCCCGAGAGGACGGCCTCCCCCGGGACGGGAGCGCCGCCCGCGAGAGTGATCCGGAGCTGGACGGGCGGAGTCCTCCCTCCGAGCGTCAGCACGACGTCGTGCTTTTCGGGTCCCGGCGCGCGCGCGGTGACGGGGAGGAGCTCCTCCGCGCCCGGCGGTCCGATGCGGACGCCGAACACGCCGTCGCTACGATCCGTCACGATCTGCAGCCGCGGGCCGCGCTTCAAGGCGCTCAGGTCGTAGCGCGCGTAGAGACCCTCGAGAGAAGCCTTCTGATAGAGGCGCGTCGGATACCACGACGGGATGACGAGTCCGCGGATCTCCGCCCGCGTCCGCGCCGGGTCGGGCTCGAGGGTAAAGCCGGCGTACCGGAAGCTCTCCACCTGGTGGTGAGTGCCTTCCGGCGTTTCGCGCGTCCGTTCGCGCCGATATTGCGCCGGAGCGTCGGGGGCGGAACCGTCCCAGCCGTAGGACCAGGCTCCGCGCTCGCCGCAATCGGGAAGCGGACCCGCGCGCACGGTCACCGGGACGCGCGAGAGCGACCGCTCGCGAAACCGCCAGATGCTGCGGCACTCTTCGGTTCCGGCCGCGCCGGCCGCGACCACTTCGATCAGGGCCCCCGCGCTTCCGAGAGAGCCCGCGGACAGCGAGACCTCGGACGCCCCGGCAGCGGGGACCGGCACGTCCGCGTGCGCGATCACTTTTCCGGAAGGGGAGGACCGCACTTCGACCCGGGCATTTTTCCCGCGCGCCGCCGCAGTCACCGTCTCCGCCGTCCCGTCGCCGTCGAGGTCGAGGGTCAGCGGGGCGGCGGCCGGCGCGGCTGCCGCGAGAAGAAGGATTGTCAGCGGAAGGATCATGGTGGCGCCGGGAGGCGCGATGTGACCGGCCCCGTCAGCTCCCGGACTTCTGAACGGCGGCCTCGGCGGCCGCGAACCCGATGCGGCTGTGCGTGCCGTCGCAATACGGTTTGTTCGTCGACGCGCCACAACGGCAGAGGGAAACCGCGCGGCCCTCCTCGATCAGCGTCTCGTTCCCCTGAGGATCCGTCAACCGCGCGGGCCCCGTCACGCGATACGGCCCGTTCGGATTGACGCGAATCGTGCACTCGGCCATGAAGGCCCTCCTTGTTCGAGCCTTCGATTGTAACGCGGCGCACGCTCGGCGACCTCTCGATCGCGTTCGTCCTTCGCCCCGGATGCGGATGCGGCGGTCGCAGAGCGCGCTCCCGTGCTACCCTCATCTAAATCCTTGCGCGCTTTCGAAAAAGCTCCTCCGGACGTCCAGGAGATCCTCACCAAGCCCATCCGAGAGCTCGGTCTGAAGCTGGAGGGATCTCCGCTCGAGCGCTACGTCCTGAAGCTTTCGCGCGAGCTCGAGCGCAAAGGGCTGAAGCGATTCCGCCCGGCGTGCTATCTGACCGACGAATGGGGCTGTCCCTCGGGCGAGCCGGTGATCGGCATCCCGTTTTATCTGGCGGACCCGAAGCTCGCCCGGCTCGAGAAGGAGATGAACGATCTCGAGGACGAGCGCGAGATCATGATGTACCTGCGCCACGAGGCGGGCCACGCGTTCAACTACGCGTACGAGCTGTACAAGACCCCCGAATGGCGCGATCTCTTCGGGCCTTTCCGGCGGGCCTATCGCGACGACTATCGGCCTGTTCCGTTCTCCCGCCGGTTCGTGCGCCACATCGCGGGCTGGTACGCGCAGAAGCATCCCGACGAGGACTTCGCGGAGACCTTCGCGGTCTGGCTGACCCCCGGATCCCAGTGGCGGAGGAAATATCGTGGATGGCCGGCGATCTCGAAGCTCCGCTACATCGACCGCGTCGCGCGGCGGGTGCGCGATCAGCCGCCGATCCGGGAGCGCGGCGCGACGGACATCACCGTCGACGAGATGGACACGACGGTGGCCGACTTCTACGAGGGAAAGGTCGACGAAAAATCCCCGTCGGTCGAAGACCTGCCGCTCGACAGCGACCTGACGGACATCTTCAAAGTGTCCCGGCGGCGGCGCAAGGGGGTGCGGCCCGCGGCGGATCTTCTCCGCGAGAACCGCAAACCGATCGTCGACAAGATCGCCTACTGGACCGGCGTCGCGCGTCCGCTCGTCAAACAGATCGTCGAGGCGATCGTTCATCGCGTCGGCGAGCTCGGGCTCGTGGCGGACGTTCGATGCGAGTCGGAGCACCTGACCGAGGTGACGGTCTACGCCACCGCGCTCGCGATGAACTATCTGACGAGGGGAAAGTTCGTGCAGCCTTGAGGCGGAGGACCGGATGAGCAACTCGACACGGGAGAAGACGAAGGTCGCCGTCCTCTACGACCTCTGGGAGGACACCCCGCCGGAGGCGGAGCCGGAGGAGCCGCGTCCCCGCAAGGGCAAGCCCGGGACGCGACGGCGCCGCAAACGGGAGAAGCCCGACCGCGAAGAGGTCTTCGACGCGCTCGAGAAACTGGGGCATGAGCCTTCCTACCTGGTGCTCGACGGGCGGCCGCAGGCGCTCGCCGCCGTCGCGCGCTCGGACGCGGACCTGATCTTCAACCTGACCGAGTCCTACGCCGGCGACGACACCAAGGACATGAACATCGCCGCTTATCTCGACCTGCTCGATTGCTCCTACACCGGCGCAGGGCCGCACGCGCTCTACCTCGCTCAGGACAAGAGCCTCGCGAAGAAGATCTTCGCTTTTCACGACATCCGCACGCCGTACTTCGCGACGTCCTACCTCGGCAAGCTCGATCACGCGCATGACATCTCCTTCCCGCTCATCGTGAAGCCCACGTCGGAGGACGGCTCGATCGGCATCGACTCGAGCTCGGTCGTCGGAAGCGTCAAGGAGCTGATGGAGAAGATCCACTACATCCACGAGGAGTTCGATGGGCCGGCGCTGATCGAGGAGTACATCGAGGGGCGCGAGATCTACGCGGCCGTGATCGGCAACGGGGAAGCCGAGACGCTTCCCTTGATCGAGCTCGATCTCTCGCGCCTCCCGGAGGGAACGCCGCGCATCGCGGGTAGCGACGTGAAGTGGGAGAAGGAGACTCAGGCCTACAAGGTGACGAAGTCAGCGCCGGCGGAAAACCTCGACGAGGAGACGACCCGCCGGCTTTCCGAAACCGCGCTCGCGGCGTACCAGGCGCTGCGGCTCCGGGACTACGGACGGATCGACATGCGGTTGACGAAGAAAGGGGAGGTCTACGTCATCGAGGCCAACCCGAACCCGTGGCTGTCGAGCGGAGCCGAATTCGCGATGGCCGCCCGCAAGGCGGGCCGGAGCTACACGCAGCTGATCGGAGAGATCGTCGATCTGGCGCTGGGACGGTACTAACGTCGCTGCGCTCGCTGCGGGGCCTGGGTTCACCGCGGGCGAACGCACCGGCGAGCGGCTCGGCCGGGTGCGGCCTCGACCGCTCGCCTGGCCCCTCCGCTCGCTCCGCTCCCGCAGCGGGAGGCTCCTCCCTCCCTTCGGTCGGGAGACTCC
>JALYUA010000106.1 GCA_030854005.1 Acidobacteriota bacterium | reverse complement strand
CCCTCGAGCGCCTCGGCATCGCTCACGAGTCCCGCATCGTGTCGGCTCATCGCACCCCCGCGTGGATGACGGAATTTGCGGCCGCCGCGGAGGGCCGGAAGATCGAAGTGATCATCGCGGGCGCCGGCGGCGCGGCCCATCTGCCCGGGATGGTCGCCGCGCAGACGGCTCTGCCGGTCCTCGGAGTGCCCGTCCAGAGCCAGGCGCTTCAGGGCCTCGACTCCCTTCTCTCGATCGTCCAGATGCCGGCCGGGGTTCCGGTCGCCACGTTCGCGATCGGAAGGGCGGGCGCCGTCAACGCGGCCCTCTTTGCCGCGGCGATCCTGGCCCGCTCCGACTCCGCCGTGCGCGACCGGCTCGCGCGGTTCCGCGAGGAGCAGACGAGCGCGGTCCGGTCGGAAACTCTCCCTTGATCCGCCCGGTCCTGCCGGGCTCGACGATCGGAGTCCTCGGGAGCGGCCAGCTCGGCCGGATGTTCGCGATCGCGGCGCGACGGCTCGGTTACCGCGTCCACACCTACTCGCCGGAGTACGACACCCCGACCGGGCAGATCGCCGACGTCGAGGTCACAGCACCGTACGACGACCTGGACCGGGTTCGAGAGTTCGCGGGGCGTGTCGACGTCGTGACCTTCGAGTTCGAGAACGTCCCCTTCGAGACCGCCGCGGCCGCCGCGGAGCTCGCTCCCGTCCGGCCCGGAGGCGAGGTTCTGTCGATTTGCCAGAACCGCGTGCGGGAGAAGGCCTTTCTGCGATCGAACGGTTTCCCTGTCGCCGAGTACCGCGTGGCGAGGTCGCTCGAAGAGCTCTCCGCGGCATGGAAAGAGGTCGGCGGCGACGCCGTCGCCAAGCGCGCGGGATTCAGCTACGACGGGAAGGGACAGGCCCGCGTCTCGTCCGCCGAAGACGTCGACGCGGCGTGGCAGTCGATCGGCGCGCAGGAGGCCGTGGTCGAGCGCTTCGTCCCGTTCGATCACGAGATCTCCGTCATCGTCGGACGAGGCGTCGACGGCTCGATCGCCGATTTCGGGATCCTGCGCAACGCGCACGCGCGGCACATCCTCGACTACACCGTCTGCGACCCCGAGCATCCCCTGCGCGAGAAGGCCGCCGAAATGGCCCGCGGGATCGTCGAAGCCCTCGGGCTCGTGGGCGTCCTGTGCGTCGAGTTTTTCGTGGAGGAGGGTCCCGCGGGAAGTCTTCTCATCAACGAGCTCGCGCCGCGGCCCCACAATTCGGGGCACCTGACCGTCGACGCCTGCGTCACGAGCCAGTTCGAGCAGCAGCTGCGAGCCGTCTGCGGCCTCCCGCTCGGTTCCACCCGCCCGCTGCGTCCCGCGGCCATGGCGAACATCCTGGGCGACCTCTGGGCCGAGGGAGAGCCGGACTGGCGCGCCGCCTGCGCCGTCCCCGAAGCCAAGCTCCACCTCTACGGAAAGTCCGAGCCGCGTCCCGGGCGGAAGATGGGACACATCACGGCGCTCGCGGATTCCGCCGAAGAGGCGCTCGCCCGGGCGCTGGAGGCGAGAGGGAAGTTGAGAGTTCAGAGTTGAGAGTTCAGAGTCTCTCCGTCCGGACGCCTGAGCTCACCGCTCGACGCTCAACTTCTCGTCTATTTCCACCAGCACCTCCTCGGCTCGGCCCGCGATCGCCAGATCGACGCCCCCGGTCACCGGCGTCGCCTCGGGGTTGATCTCGATCGTGTAGGCGCCGCGGCGGCGCGCCTCCTCGACGAGGCCCGCCGCGGGCGTGACGACCGAGGATGTCCCGGCGACCAGACAGACGTCGCAGTCGAGGGCGCCGATCGCCGCCTCGAGAGCTTCGGTCGGAATCTCTTCGCCAAACCATACGACCCCGGGGCGCGCGAGGGACCCGCACGATCCGCAATGGGGCAGCGCACTCTGATCCGCGTCGCGGTCCTCCCATTCGGGCGCGCCGCAGTTTTGCGTGCACCGAAGCCGCCAGATCGAACCGTGGAAGCCGACGACGCCTTTCGTGCCCGCCTGCTCGTGGAGTCCGTCGACGTTCTGAGTCACCAGCGTGAATGCGTCGAATCGCCGGCTCCACCGCGCGAGGACGGTGTGCGCCGCATTCGGCGCCGCCGCCGCGATCTTCTGTCGTCTCCACGCATACCACTCCCAGACCGTGACGGGATCGCGCGAGAAGGCGGCGGCCGTCGCGAGAGACTCAGGCCGGTGATTTTTCCAGAGGCCCCCGGGTCCGCGAAAGGTCGGAATGCCGCTCGCCGCGGAGACGCCGGCGCCCGTGATCACCGTCACGCGCCGGGCGGCGCTCAATTTTTCCGCCGCCCGGATCGCCGGATCGGCTATCAGGCGGGCGGGGCGGGCGGCTCGCATCCGCCGCAATAACGATGCACCGTTTCGAGCAGCGTCTGGAGCGAGATCGGCTTTTCGATGTACGCGTCCGCTTCGAGCCAGGCCGCATGCTGAGCGCTGTCCGTCTTCGCAGAGACCACGACGACCGGGATCTTGGACAGCTCGGAATCCTGCCGCTGCTCGTGCCGGAACTGCCATCCGTTCATGATCGGCATCATGAGATCGAGAAGGATGACGCAGGGCCGTTTGCCGGCGCGCAGCTGGCCGAGGGCATCGAGCCCGTGGCGCGCGCGGCCGACACCGTAGCCCTCCGATTCGAGGGCGCCACTCAGCGCTTCGAGAAGCTCGGGATCGTCTTCCACGACGAGGACACACGTCTCCATGGCACTCCTACCGGTCGGACCCTGACGTCACCCGATTTTCTCTGAAAAGCGACCCAGAAGGCCGAGGAGCTCGCCCGGCTTGATCGGCTTCTGCAGATGGCCGTCGGGCCGGAGCGAGACCATGGAGTCCCCGTACTCCGGGTGTCCGGTCGTCAAGACCAGGGGGATCGAGGCGAGGCGGGGGTCAGACAGCTGTGCGCGCCGGAATTCCCAGCCGTTCATGCCGGGCATCGTCAGGTCGAGAAAGATCAGGAACACCGGGGGCCGCTCTCGAAGGAGGGCGAGCGCCTCCGCCCCGTCCGTCGCGCACTCGACCGAAAACCCTTGCTCTACAAGGAGATCGCGGATCCCGTTGCGCGTTTCCGCGTCGTCGTCCACGACCAGAACCCGTCGCGATGGCATCGAGGGAGTCGGTTTTGCAGACGTAGGAAACCTCCCTTTTCCCGCTTCTCCTGCAATTCAAGAGCCCGTTTGAGCGCGGAACCATCGAAAAATTCGATGAATATCCGCGCCATTCTGGCTCTAACCCCGCGGCCAGGGGACCGTATCGGGAGGATGCCCCATCCCCGGGGCCTATCAACGAGGAGGAGATCCATGAAGTGGAAGCGATTCGGGCCCGGTGTCCTGGCTCTCTCGGCCGCTGCGGTCGCTCTGCCCGCCGCCTTCGCGAGAGCGCAACTCGTGGTGAAGCTGCCGGCCGCGAGTTCCCACGCGATCGCCGGCCAGAGAGTCGGGCTGACCGACGTGACCGTGACCTATTCGCGTCCGCTCGTCAAAGGGCGGAAGGTCTGGGGAGTTCTGGTCCCTTACGGCGAGACCTGGCGGGCCGGCGCCAACGAGAACACGACGTTCGAGGCGAGCGACGCGATCACGGTCGAGGGGCAACCGCTTCCGGCCGGAGTCTACGGACTGCACATGGTCCCGTCCGCAGACGCCTGGACGATCATCTTTTCGAAGAACTCGACCTCGTGGGGCAGCTT
Organism: Acidobacteriota bacterium; assembly: GCA_030854005.1. Classification (GTDB taxonomy): domain Bacteria; phylum Acidobacteriota; class Thermoanaerobaculia; order UBA5066; family Gp7-AA6; genus JALYUA01. The sequence goes on along the minus strand of JALYUA010000106.1, from coordinate 2,792 downwards.
CTTTTACGACAAGAATGAAGACGCGCTGCGAGTCACAGTCAAGCCGGCCCCGGCGGAGATGACGGAAGCGCTCACCTACGAGTTTGGTGTGCCATCCCCAGATTCCGTGACTCTGGCGCTGCGTTGGGAAAAGCTGGCCGTTCCGATGCGCCTCGCCGTATCGAGCGACGTCACCCTCGGCCGTATCCGCAATCAGCTACGAACGCTGCCCGCGTTCACGTGGGAGGGATGGAACGAGGCGGCCACGTACGCGGCCGAGAACAAGATCGCGCTCCCCGAGGCTCTCCAGTGGGCGGACAAATCGATCGGGGTGGAAGAGCGGTTTGAAAACCTCGAGACAAAGGCCCGCGTCCTCGCTCTGACCGGAAAATCCTCCGAAGCGGAAGCCGTGATCGCGAAGGCGGTGCCGAAGGCGAGCGCCCCGCAGCTTCACAACTACGGCCGGCAGCTGCTCACCGAGAAGAAGACGGCACAGGCGGTGAAGGTATTCCAGATGAACGCGCAGAAGAATCCGGGCGTCTGGTTCGTCTACGGCGGGCTGGCGCGGGGCGAGCTCGCGAGCGGCGACCGCCGGAACGCTTCGAAGCACATGAAGGAGGCGCTTTCGCGAGCTCCGGAGGATCAGAAGAAGTACGTGCAGGGGCTCGTGACGCGGATCGACGCGGGAGAAGACATCAACTGAGCCGGCGGAAGAGGCCCTCTCCCCCGGCCGGAGGAGAGGGCCGGCCGACCGGGTCTACTTCCGGCGGGCGTACTCGATCTCCATCATCTTGTAGGGCTTGCCATCCTGCGCGGGCCCCCACATCTCGAACTTGTGATGATCGTTGTCGGCGATCGTCATCTTCTGCTTGAGCGTCATCGTTTTGCCCGTCATCGGGTCCGTGGCCGTGCCCGTCATTTCCATGCCCTTGCCCGAGGCGTCCGGCTTCCCGGTGCTCATCATGATGCCGGTCCCCATCGAGTCGGCCCAGGTCGACACGTACTTCTTCTGAACGTTGTCGTAGCCCGTCATGCCCATCCCGGTGAAGGGCTGTCCCATCATCGACCCCTCGAACGTCTCCTGGACGTATCGCCCGCCGATCACGGACTTGCCGTCCGAGGTGCCGGTCGATTCCTGCGGAGGCGCGCCCGGCTTTTCCCACATCTTGACCTTCGCATCGAAAGTCCCCACGAAGGCTTCCATCTTCTTGTGATTCTCCCCGGGCGTCGACGCCTTCATCATGGCGTCCATCATCGCTTTTTCGTCCGCGGCCGGTTTCGCTCCGGCCTTGGGTTTTTCCTGCGCCGTCGCCAGGGCGGCCACCGCGAGACCCGCGAGAAGAATCCCTGAGAACCGTTTTGCCATCTGTCCCTCCTGTCGTTGAAGTTGGGTTCTTGCCGCGGATCTTATGCGCGCGAGCGGCGCAGGAGGGCTTTTTTAGAATCCGATTCCGAGCCGGTGCGGGAGCGAGCCGCTACCGGGCGCTGCGAAACCGCCGGAAGATCCTTGCAATCAACCCCGTGCGGTGCGGTGGAACCCAGGGCTCGCCGGCAGGCCGGCGGTGGGTGATCGGGCGCTCGACGATCCGGCCATTCACGGGGCACCGCACTTCGATCCGGTCCCCCTCCAGAAGCTCGGTGGCGACCCGGGTCTGATGCCAGAGGCGGCATGTCGGGCACGGCCACCAGAAGAGCTTCGTGCCCTCCGATGTGCCTCCGCTCCCCTTTTGGTTGAAACTCATGGAAAGGATCCCGGGAAACCGGCGGGGCGCCTCACGGCTGGCCCGGCCAGATGGGTTATTTCGTCACGTTATGGATTCTTGCGAGCTTCGTGCCGGGCATTTCACTCCGGCGCGATCGCCTTCGCTCAATGAATGCCCTCCATGGTTTCGACCAGAATCGTATCCCCCTGGCGCCGGCCGAGGATCCTGACCCGTTTCCCCGCGAACGCGGCCGGCTTTTCCTGGTCGTCCAATTGATAGAACCGCCTCGGCGTGCCCGCGAGAACCCCGTACGTCGCGCCGCGCCGGATGCACGCCCGGGTGCAGGAGGCGGCGTCCGTTCCCATCCCGCCACGCGCCAGCATGCGGCGGTGGCTTGGGCCGCATTCCGTGTCCGTGATCGTGCCCGTGAAGACCCGCGCTTTCCCCGGCGCCGCATGGAGCGGCACCGCCATCAGTGGAGTTGCGAGGAGACACGCCGCGAGGCGAAGAATCACCCGAGCAAAATACATGGGAAGGGGACGGAAGAAAAGGATGGACGCAAAAAGTCCGCCGGCGATCGGAAATCAGGAACGCGCGGGATCTAGACCGCCAGAGCCGAAAAGCGCCGGGCATCGCCCGCCCGGGGGAGGTTGTTGAACAGGACGTAAGGCGGCGGCCCCGTCACCTTCGCCGCCTCGACCATCCCGCGCAAACGCCGCAGCTCTTCGTCCCGATAGGAATGGCGGGCTCCCCCGATCCCGTGAAGGCGCCAGTAGACGGGGTGCCGGGCGGGCGGCGTGACGAAGGGATCGATGACGTGAACGATGTCGAGCTCCTCGCAGAGAGCTCGCGCTTTCTCCCGCGCGGCCACCCAGGCGGCCCCCCGCGGCTCCCAGAGGAAGCGAAGACCGGCCGGGCGTTCGATCCTCCGGAAGAACGAGCGGAGTCTTTCGATCGAGGCGGCATCCGGCCGGAAGCTCGAGGGACATTGGAAGAGAAGCGCCGTCGCGCCGAGCACGCGCGCGCACTCGATCGAGCGGCGGTACCCCTCCACCACGATCGCGGTGTCCTGAAAGAAGCCGCAACCGGCTCGCTCGACCGGATCGAGAA
>JALYUA010000101.1 GCA_030854005.1 Acidobacteriota bacterium | reverse complement strand
ACGCTCAACGCTTGACGCTCGACGCTGAACTCCCCTCGAGCGCGGCCAGGACCTCCGCCGGGTGCGTCGCCGGGCTGACCGTGGAGTACGCCTGCCTGACCTTCCCGTCCGGGCCGATCAGGTAGCTGATGCGATTGGCGCTCCCCGCATCGGGGGAGGCGCAGGCCCCGTAGGCGAGGCCGATCTCCCTCTTGACGTCGCAGAGGAGCGGGAAGGGGAAGGAGTACTTCTTTGCGAATCGAGCGTTGGCCTCCACGTCGTCGAAAGACGCGCCCAGGATCTCGGCGTTCTGTTTCTGGAAATCGGCGTAAAGGTCGCGGAACCCGCTCCCTTCCCTCGTTCAACCGGGGGTGTCGGCGCGGGGATAGAACCAGAGAACGACGTTGCGGCCGCGGTAGTCCGACAGGCGCCTCGTGGCGCCGGTGTGGTCGGAGACCGAAAAGTCCGGTGCGGGATCGCCGGAATTCAACATGCGCCGGATGATACCCCGGCGAAAATAATTCATCATCTCGACGTCGCCTCCTCGTTTCCCGTATCTCGCTTTCCGATTTCCGATCCCGAAACGCCCGGCAGCTCGACGGGCCACCCCATCTTCTCGAACCGCCGCCACTCCCAGAGGCGCGCCCATTTGAGAAACGTCCCGTAGGCCTGAAGGGCGCACAGGACGAGGCCGTGGATCCCGTCCAGAAAACCGCCCTGAAAGACGTACGCGCGCACGAATCGCCACCCCGAACGGAAGGCGATCGTCAGAAAGCCGGCCGACCTCCCGGCGCGGTACAGATCGGCGGCGCCCCAGACCGCGTAGCGGTGAAGCTTCTCGAGATACCCCGAAAACGAGCGGAACGTGTAGTGGACGAGAGGCGTTGCGAGGGTGGGCGCCCGTCCCGAGACCTCCATGTCGGCATGGACCCGGCGCTCCGGATACCGAGCCATGCCGCGGCGGACGAATCGGACGAGGCGGTCGGTGCCCCACCCCGAGTGCCGGATCACGCGCCCCAGAAACACGTTCTCGCGGCGAAGGAAGTACTGGTCCGCCGGCGGTCCCGTTTCCAGAAGCGCCGTGATCTCGCGCGCGAGGGCCGCCGGCACGCGCTCGTCGGCGTCGACGATGAGGGCCCAGGGATGGCTCGCCTGATCCATGGCCCAGTTGCACTGGGGTCCGTTGCCGAGGTACTCGTGCGTGAGAACGCGAACGCGCGGGACGGAGGCGGCAATCGTCACCGTCCGGTCGGTGGATCCGGAGTCGACGACGAGGATCTCATCCGCGAATCCCAGCGTCTCGAGACACTCGCGGACGTTGATCTCCTCGTTTAAGGTGGGAACGATCGCCGTCAGGCTCTGGCGCGGCATTCAGGCAGACACCTAGTCGACGCGGACCTGGACCCTCTCGATCGACGTCGCCTTCCCCGTTTCCTCCTCCACTCCGACGACGACGCCCGAGAGGCGGATGTCCTTCTTCGCGGTCTCGAAGGAGCGCGGCGTCTGCGAGAGAAACTTCTCGATGATCCGGTCCTTCGAGAAACCGATGATGCCCTCGTAGGCGCCGGTCATCCCGACGTCGGAGAGGTACGCCGTGCCCCCCGGCCGGATCGTCTCGTCCGCCGTGGCGACGTGGGTGTGGGTGCCGACGACCGCGGACACCCGCCCGTCCAGATACCACCCGATCGCCATCTTCTCGGACGTCGCTTCCGCGTGAAAGTCGACGAAGATGACCTTCGCGTCCATCTTCGCGATCTCCTCGTCCGCAACGCGAAACGGCGAGTCCGCGTTGACCGGCATGAAGACCTGTCCCTGGAGGTTCAAGACCCCGACCGGAACGCCGGAGGCGGTCGTCTGGACCGTCGCGCCGCGGCCGGGGTTTCCGGGAGGATAGTTGGCGGGCCGCAGGAGCCGTTGCGAGGAATTGAGCGTGTCGTAGATCTCCCGCTTGTCCCAGATGTGGTTGCCTGAGGAGAAAACGTCGATCGGCATCCGGGAAAGATCCTCGAACAGCTCGACCGTCAGACCAAACCCGCCCGCAGCATTCTCGATATTCACGATCGTGAAGTCGATCCGGTGGCGGTCGATGACTCCGGTCAGCGCGTCGCTCAGGGCGCGCCGCCCGGGCGACCCGACCACGTCCCCGATGAAGAGAATATTCATGCGGCGTGAAACGTAAAACGGAAAACGTAAAACGAACGGGACCCCAATCGTCCTCGTTTCCCGTTTCCCGTTTCCCGTTTCCCGTTCACCTCGCATACTCCACCGACCGCGTCTCCCGAATCACCGTGACCTTGATCTGGCCCGGATACTGGAGCTCGGCTTCGATCTTCTTCGCGACGTCGCGGGAGAGCCACAGCGCCTCGTCGTCCGTGACGCGCGTCGCCTCGACGATGATCCGCAGCTCGCGGCCCGCCTGGACGGCAAACGCCTTCTGCACTCCCTTGAAACCGTCCGCGATGTGCTCGAGCTTCTCGAGCCGCTTGACATAGGTCTCCAGGATCTCGCGGCGGGCGCCCGGGCGGGCGGCAGAAAGCGCGTCCGCGCCATTGACCAGGACCGCCTCGAGAGACCGGGGCTCGTAGTCGCCGTGATGGCACTCCATTCCGTGGATGACGGCGTTGCTCTCCCCGAACTTCTTCAGCACTTCGCGGCCGAGCTCGAGATGCGTTCCGTCCATCTCGCGGTCGATCGCCTTGCCGATGTCGTGCAGAAGGCCGGCCCGCTTGGCGACCTCGACGTTCCCGCCGAGCTCCGCCGTCATGTTCGTCGCGAGCCACGCGACCTCCTTGGAGTGCTGGAGGACGTTCTGCCCGTAGGACGTCCGGTACTTCAGGCGGCCGAGCAACTTGATGAGCTCGGGATGGAGATCGGGGATTCCGAACTCGAGCGCGGTGGCCTCGCCCTCCTGCCGGATCTTTTCCCAGAGCTCCGAGCGGACCTTTTCGACGATCTCCTCGATGCGGGCGGGATGGATACGGCCGTCCACGATCAGCTTCTCCAGGGCCAGGCGCGCGACCTCGCGGCGGAGGGGCTCGAAGGCGCTGATGACGATCGCCTCGGGGGTGTCATCGATGATGAGGTCGACGCCGGTCGCCGCCTCGAGCGCGCGGATGTTCCGTCCCTCCCGGCCGATGATCCGACCCTTCAGGTCGTCAGAAGGCAGCTCGACGACCGAGACCGTCGCCTCGACGACCGTATCGGAAGCCAGCCGCTGAATCGCCATCCCGATGATGTGCCGGGCCTTCTGGGTGGACTGCTCGATCGCCTCTTCCTCGATGCGCCGCATGAGTCCCGACGCCTCGACGCGGGCCTCGTTCTCGATCGACCGGACCAGCTGGTTCCGGGCGTCGACGGCCGTCAGGCCGGAGATCTGCTCGAGACGTTTCTTCTGCTCATCCACGAGCCGGTCGGCCTCGACCTTCGCGTCGTCCACCTTGCGCTGGCTCTCCCCCACCGCGCGTTCCTTCCGGTTGTACTCCTCCTCGCGGCGCTCCTGGGCGGCGAGCTTCCGGTCGAGGTTTTCCTCCTTCTGAAGCACGCGTTTCTCGAGGGCCTGGATCTCGGCGCGCCGGGCGGCGACCGTCTTCTCGAACTCCGCCCGGGCGGCCAGGACGTTCTCCTTGGCCTCGATCGACGCCTCGCGCAGCCTCCCCTCGGCGGTCTTCGTCGCCTCGGTCAAGACCCGTTCGGCCTCGAGCTTCGCGGCGGCCTGGCTGACCGCGAACCTCTTCTTGAGGGTGAAGTACGCGAGCGCGCCGATCACGCCCGCTATGGCGAGACCGATCGCGATCGCGATCGCGTAGGTTGAATTCATTGTCGGCTCCCCTTCTCCCGCGGGGCGCCGAAGTCGAGCCGGCTACACTAACCGCTAGAACGTCAAACGCGCGACGCCAAACATCATCTAAGCGTCCGGAAGTCTCTTTCCCGCCTCAAGTTTCATTTCGGGTTTTCCACTACCGATGCGACCGCTCGTCACGTTTGGTGTCCCCGGGGCGACCCCGGGGCGCCGACGCCTCGTCTTCAGCTGCCCAGAGCGGCGTCCAGTTTCTCTATGAGACGCTCCGCCCGCGCGACCGCGTCGGTCGGAGTGTCCTTCCGCGTTCTCTCCCGCTGATGCAGGTCATCCGAGATGTTCAGAGCGGCCAGGATGGCAATTTTTGTCGTGTCGACGGTTGCCGTCTTCTCCGCCACTTCCTTCATTCTGGAATCGACGAAACGGGCGAGGTCATGAATGTACGTGCTGTCGCCCTCGGCCCGGACGTTGTACGTCTGGCCGAAAATCTCTACCTGCGTCACGCTGCCCCTTCTGTTCAACGGAGGCAGACTCCTTTCGTGGACTGCAGTCTAGTCTCTGTCCTCCAGCGGAGTCAATCAGTTAGCTATCAGCTGTCAGCTGTCAGCTGTCAGCTGTCAGCCGAAAGAAAACTGGAAACGGGCGGCAGCGATCTCTGACGGGAGGTCTCGTGCCATCTGGCGCATCCTCCGCCGAGCTGGCGGATATGGAATGACTGACAGCTGAGAGCTGAGAGCTGACAGCTATTTCTCCTCCGCCGCTTCGAGCGACTGAATCAGTTTTTCCAGCCGCTCCCGGACCGTCTGCTGGTCCTTCTCGAGGCGCTCGACGGCGCCCCGCGATTCGCCCGCGTCCTTCTCGGCCTTCCGCGCGGCGGCGAGCTCGTTCTTCATACGCTCGTTCTCGCTCGTGAGGGTCTGGAGACGCCCCAGCAGCTTTTCGATCTTGCGATCCAGGGCATCGAAGATTCTCGTGTTCGCGTTGTCCATGAGCTCCCGCCTCCCGCGGGTTCCGCCTAGAAGGTGACTCCAAAACGGTCCCGTAGCGCCGCCGCGAGGCCGTCTCTCTCCCGGTTCACGTCCTCCGATGTCAGGGTGCGGTCGGCCGAGCGGAAGGTCAGCCGCACCGTCGTCTTGGTGCGATCGCCCGGCACGTTTGCCCCTTCGTAGCGGTCTGCGACACGGACGGATTCCAGATCCGTCAGCGCCCGCCCCCGCACGAAGGCGGCGATCTCTTCCCACGCCAGGGCGCGCGGATGGGCAAACGAGAGATCGACCTCGACCGGGGGGAACGTCGAGTAGGGCGCGAAGCGCGCCATCCGAGGGCGGCTCGGAATTCTCTCGATCAGAAGCTCGCCGGCGAAGACGTTCTCGGGCAGCGACCGGCGCTCGCGCTCGGTCGGCGAGACGAGGCCGACGACCCCGAGCACGCCGACGGACGTCTCGACCCAGGCGGCGGCGCCCCGGGCAAAGGCCTCCATCTCCGCGGGCCGCCAGCAGAGGTCTTCGGCGGCGATCCAGGGTTCGACGACCCTTTCGACGGTGCCCTTGGCGTCGAAGAAGTCGAACGCGCGCGTCGGTCCCGGTGCGCTCCAGTGCGAACGGACGTTGCCCGCGAGCGCGAAGGCGAACCGCCGCGATTCGAGCGAGGGGGGATTCTCGGGATCGCCGTCCGCCCGTCCGAACGCCCGCCCCACCTCGAACAGGGCCGCGTCGGGCCGGCCGTGCCGGGCGTTGGTCGACAGGGCGTCCAGGAGTCCCGGCAGAAGAGTCGTCCGGAGCTCGCGCCGCGTCTCGTCAAGGGGATTGGCGACACGGATCGACCGCCCCATCCCGGCCGCTTCGAGCCACGGCGCGAAGGGGCGCTCACTCGACTCGCGATCCACGAAGGGATACCCGACCGTTTCATAGAGACCGGACGCGGCGGCGCCGTCGGCGAGGCTGTCCTCGACGATCCGGCGCGGCTCGAGATGCCGGCCGGGCGCCAGGGACGGAGGAACGCGCGAGGGCAGGCGGTCGTAACCGTGCACCCTCAGCACCTCTTCGACGAGATCGTCCTCGATCCGCACGTCGTGACGGCGCAGCGGGACCCGCACGGAAATCCGCCGTCCCCGGAGCTCCGGCTCGAATCCGAGTCGCGCGAGGATGTCCGCGGCGAGCTCCAGCGTCAGAGAGGGATCTCCCGCAACGAGACGGAGACGGGACAGCCTCAGGGCGGCGCGGCGGTTCTTGAAGGGAAGACCGCGCGCGTCGAGCAGTCCCGGGCACAGCGTGCCTCCGGCGGAGGCGAGGATCAGATTGGCCGCCAGGTTCAAGGCATTCGGAATCGCAGTGATGTCCGCGCCGCGTTCGAACCGGTGGGAGGCGTCGGTGTGCATGCCGAGCCGGCGAGCCGTGCGGCGAATGGCGACCGGGTCCCACCAGGCGGCTTCGAGCAACACCTGTCGCGTGTCCTTCGTGACGGCCGTGTCGAGCCCCCCCATGATCCCGGCGAGGGAGACGGCGCGCTCCGCGTCCGCGACCACGACGTCGGATGCTTCGAGCAAGCGCTCGACCCCATCGAGGGTGACGAGCCTCTCGCCGCGGCGCGCCTTGCGGACAACGAGAACGCCGCCGCGCAGCTTTTCGAAGTCGAAGGCGTGCAACGGCTGGCCCACCGCCCAGAGGGCGTAG
>JALYUA010000073.1 GCA_030854005.1 Acidobacteriota bacterium | reverse complement strand
TTTTCCTGGACGAAGTGATGGCGGGTCTGAACCCCAAAGAGATCGAAAGCGCGATGGCGCTGATTCAGGGCATCAACCGGGACGGCGTGACGCTCTTCGTCATCGAGCACGTGATGAAGGCGATCATGGGGATCTCCGACCGGCTCGTCGTGCTTCATTTCGGCAAGAAGATCGCGGAAGGGGAGCCGGCGAAGATCGTGGAAGACCCGCAGGTCATCGAGGCGTATCTCGGCGAGCGGTTCGCCCGGCGAGCCCAGGGCGCGGGCCGGAAAGAGGCCCTGACGGCCGGCGGAGAATTTCGAAAGCCGCCCGAGATCGCCGCCGGCGAGACGCTGCTCGAGGTGAAGAATCTCTCCTCCGGCTACGGCGACGTTCAGATCCTCTGGGACGTCTCGCTCGAGGTCAGGAAAGGCGAAGTCGTCGCCCTGATCGGCGCCAACGGCGCGGGGAAGACCACGCTCCTCTACACGATCTCCCAGCTGCTGCAGCCGTTCTCAGGCTCGATCCGGTTCGCGGGCGAGGACATCACGAACGCCTCGACGGACCAGGTCTCCGGCGCCGGCATCATCCACGTGCCCCAGGGCCGAAGGCTCTTTCCGGGCCTGACGATCCGCGAGAATCTGCTCCAGGGCACGTATCAGCGGCGAGACTCGAAAAAGGTCGAAGAGGACCTCGAGTGGGTGTACGGGCTCATGCCGCGATTGAAGGAGCGGACGAATCAGCTCGCCGGCCGTCTCTCCGGCGGGGAGCAGCAGATGTGCGCCATCGGGCGGGGCCTCATGGCGCGGCCCCGCCTCCTCCTGATCGACGAGCTCTCCCTCGGCCTCGCGCCTCTCGTGGTCGACAGGCTCCTCGAGCTCATCTCGCAGATCAACCAGCAGGGAACGACGGTGCTCCTAGTCGAGCAGGACGTGCAGGTCGCCCTGGAGCACGCGCACCGCGGCTACGTGCTGGAGACCGGACGCATCGTCCAGTCGAGCCCGGCGGCGGAGCTGCTCGAGGACCCGCGCATCCGGCAGGCGTACCTCGGGCTCTAGGATCAGGCGGCCGAAATGACAGCGGCGATCGGCGACCTTTCCGAAGGCGGTCGAACGGCGCCGAGCCGCGGTGCCAGCGCCGCCCTGACTCTCGCCACCGTCGCGGTCTACGCCGACATCTACATCACGCAGCCGATCCTGCCTCTCCTGTCGCGCGAGTTTTCCGTGCGCGCCGCGACCGCCGGCCTGTCCATCTCGATCGTGGTCCTGATGATCGCGATCGTGTCGATCCCCTACGGCTCGCTCTCCGACGCCGTCGGGCGGAAGCCGGTCATGGTGACCACCCTCTTTCTGCTCGGGGTGCCGACCCTCCTGTGCGCGGTGGCGCCTTCGTTCCCCGTGCTGGTCGCGTTCCGCGGCCTTCAGGGCGCCTTGATACCCGGCGTCACCGCGATCGCGGTGGCGTACCTCGGAGACGCCTACCCGGTCGAGGAGCTCGGGCCGAAGGTGGGCGGGTGGATCGCCGCTTCCGTCGCCGGCGGGCTGACAGGACGGGTGGTGAGCGGGCTGCTGGCCGACTGGATCAACTGGAGGGCGCCGTTTCTCCTCTTCGGCGCTCTGACGGTCGCGGCCGCCGCGGTCCTCGCGCGTCAGCTGCCCGGCGCGCCGTCCCGCCCCCGCCGCCTCGCGCTCGCCGGCCGGGAGATCACGCAGCATTTCGGCAACCGCCGCCTGATCGGAGCGTTCCTGATCGGAGGGGCCGTCTTCTTCTGCTTCATCGGGATCTTCACGTATCTCCCGTACTACCTGACCGCGCCGCCGTTCCATCTCTCGACGGCGTTCGTTTCGAGCATCTACCTGGTCTACATCGCCGGCATCTTCACGTCGATCGCGTCGGGCCGCCTCTCCCGGCGGTTCGGGGGACGGCCCGTCATGGCCGTAGGGCTCGGCATCGCGGCCTTCGCCGTGACGGGCACGCTGGTCCGCTCCGTTCCGGCGATCATCGCGAGCCTGGTCGTCCTCTGCGTCGGAATGTTCACGGTCCAGTCGACCGCGCCCGCTTTCGTGAATGCCAATGCCCGCGCCGGCAAGGGGGCCGCCGGCGCCCTCTACGTCAGCTTCTACTACGTGGGCGCGACCTTCGGGTCGATCCTGCCGGGACTCGCCTGGCAGGCATGGGGATGGCCCGGGGTCGTCTCTTCCTGCGTCACGGCGCTGGCCGTGGGTCTGGTCGCGGACGGGGTGCTGTGTGTGTAGTAGGGGCGGGAGGCGGGAGGCGGGAGGCGGAAGGCGGCAGGAAGAGAGTCGCGGGAACCAGCGGCCGCGCGTCATAAGATTCGGGCAGAGATTCCGGACGCATGAGGAAGGAGATTTCATGATTTCCAGGTCCATGGGAACGGCTCTTCGGGTGCTGGCGGCGGGCGCGCTTCTCGCGGCGGCGGCTCCGGGGATCTCCGCGCAGACGGAGATCAAGCTCGGCGCCGTCCTGCCCGTCACCGGCAAGGAATCCAAGATCGGCGCGGCCTACAAACAGGCGACCGAGTATGCCGTCAAGGAAGCGAACGACGCGGGCGGCCTCGACGTCGGCGGCAAGAAGCTGAAGGTGAGCCTCTCGCTATTGGACGACACGTCCGACGCGGCCAAGAGCGCGCAACTCGTCGAGCAGCTGATGGCGCAGCAGAAGGTCGATGCGGTCATCGGCGGATACGGCTCGCAGCTCGTCCAGGCGCAGAGCGTCGTGCCTGACCGCTACGGGATCCCCTACATCTCCGGCGGCGCCGGCGCCCGCAGCATCTATGGCCGGAGCAAGTGGGTCTTCGGGACGCTCTCGCCCGTCGACGTGCTGTCGCAGACCCAGATGGACTTCCTGAGCAGCCTGGTCGCCGCCGGGAAGCTGAAGAAGCCCCTGAAGATCGCGCTCGTGACGGAGAACACGGAGCACGGGAAGGATTACGCCCAGGGTCTGAAGGATTTCATCAAGGCGCACCCCGGCGACTTTTCGATCTCCCTCGAAGAGAGCTTCGAGCTCTACACGCCCGACTTCAAGCCCCTGATGAGCCGCGTGCAGGCGGCGAAGGCGGACCTCTTCATGGCCGACGCCCATCTCGAAGATTTCATCGCGATGCAGCGCACCTACACCCAGATGGGCCTGTCCCACCAGATGCTGACCTACGGCGCGCGCGGCGCGGATGCGGCGGGCCGGAAGGCTCTCGGACCCGCGACCGACTACATCTTCGCGAGCGGCTGGTGGTCGGACCTGCTCCCGTATCCGCAGGTGAAGGCGTTCAACGCGAAGTGGAAGGCCGCGGCGGGCAGCGATCCCCAGTGGTACCACGCGACCGCTTACGAGACGGTCCGCGCGCTGCTCGCGGCGATCCACTCGGCGGGCAGCCTGAAGCCCGAGGCGATCCGCGCGGCGCTCGCGAAGACGGAGCTGAAGGATTCGATTCTGCCGGGCGGGGTGCTGAAATTCACCTCCACGGGCCAGGCGGTCCTCCCCTTCGTGGTCACGCAGAATAAGCCCGGAGACAAGGTCGACATCGTGTGGCCGCGCGAGGCCAAGACCGGCGACGCGGTCGCTCCGGTCCCGCGGACCTAGCCGTTACCTCGATGCCGAGCGGCGACGCCCTCCCTCTCGCGACGGGGGAGGGCCGAGGTCCGGTCATCCCCTCTTCCATTTTCCGTTCCGGGATTCGCCCGCCCGGGGCGTGCCTCCAGACCGCGGCGATGGTCCGTGAATTGATCTCAAAAGCGATGGAGCCATGACGGGCGAACCGAGGACCCGCTTTCTCGACGGACTGCTGGGCCTGTTCGGCCGGGCGCCTCGTGTCCGGGCGCGAGAGCTTCCCAACCTTGCCGACGCCCTGCTCTCCGGTCGCGGCGAAGCCTCCGGGATCGCACTCGCGCATCAGCTGTTGACGACGTACTCGGGCCTCGATCTGGAAGAGAAGCAGTGGTTCTTAGACGTTCTCGCGGAGAGATTCGGAGTCGAGCCCGCGCGGGTCGATCGGGCGATCGAGGAGTACAGGCGGGACCCCGGACCTCGCACCGCCGCCGGCCTCCATCGCGCGGCCGAACCCCGCCGTCAGGAGCTGATCCGGAGGCTCAACGCCGCGCCCGGCGGAACGCTGGCCCTGATCCGGATGCGTGAGGACGTGCTGCAGGAAGCGACGGAGCTCGAAGCGATGCGAGCCGTCGATGCCGATTTCGTGCATCTGTTCTCTTCGTGGTTCAACAGCGGCTTCCTGGTCCTGGAACGCATCGACTGGTCCACGCCCGCGCGGATCCTGCAGAAGATCATCCAGTACGAGGCGGTGCATGCGATCACGAGCTGGGAGGATCTGCAGCGCAGGCTCGACCCGTCGGACCGGCGCTGCTTCGCCTTTTTTCATCCTCGCCTCTCCGGAGAGCCTCTGATCTTCGTCGAGGTCGCCCTGACGTCGGCGATACCGGAGGCGATCGCTCCGCTGCTCTCCGACTCGCGGGCGCCGGCCGACGTCGAGCGCGCGACGACCGCGGTCTTCTACTCGATCTCCAACTGCCAGCCGGGGCTGCGCGGCGTCTCCCTCGGCAATTTCCTGATCAAGCAGGTCATCGACGAGTTGAGGCGCGAGCTGCCGGCCCTTCGCACCTTCGTGACACTTTCGCCCGTGCCGGGATTCGCCGCGTGGCTTCGCCGCGAGCGGAATTCGCCGGATTCGGCGCGGCTCAACCCGACCGACAGGGCCCTTCTCGACACCGTCGACGAAGCCGGCTGGCCGCAGCGCTCCTCCGCGCGAAGCGCCCTGAAGCCGGTCCTGCTGGCGGCGCTCGCCGATTACCTCGTGCACGCCAGGAACTCGGCGGGCAAGCCGATCGACCCGGTGGCCCGGCTGCACTTGAACAACGGAGCGCGGCTCGAGCGGATCGACTGGCTGGCCGATCTGTCCCCGAAAGGGCTCGCCCAGGGGCTCGGGTTCATGGTCAATTACCTCTACGATCCGGCGCGCATCGTCGAGAACCACGAGCGGTTTGCCGGGAAGGGCGAGGTCGTCATGTCTCCGTCGGTCCGGAAACTCCTGCTGCCCGGACCCAGCCTTCCGTCGGAACCGTCGCTTCCCGACCCCGAGCCGGCGGCTCGGAGCGGCGGACGCGCTTCGTGAGCAAGTTCGTGGGGGTCCTCGTCGACTCCCTGCTCGCCGGAGGTCTGTACGCGACGATGGCGTACGGGCTGGCCGTGATCTACGGCGTGATGCGGATCATCAATCTCGCGCACGCGGGCTTCCTGATGCTCGGAGCCTACTCGACGCTCTTCCTTTTCACCCGCTTCCACATCGACCCGTTCCTCTCCCTCGCAGCGGTCCTTCCGGCGTTTTTCCTCATCGGGGTCGCGCTCTATCTCTCCGTGGTCCGCCGGCTGCCTCGATCGGGCGCGACGCCGTCCATGGAGTCGCTCCTGCTGCTCTTCGGGCTGTGGCTGGTGCTTCAGAACCTCGCCTACGCGATATGGGGCGGCGACACCCAGTCGATCCTGACGGGCTACACGATGAAGTCGATCTCCTTCGCCGGCGTTCGCGTGGGCGTCCCGCTGGTGCTCGTTTTCGCCGCGAGCGCGTTGTCCCTTCTCGTCCTGACGGTGTTTCTCAAGCGAACCTACATCGGGAAGGCGATTCGCGCCGTCACCGCCAATCGCGATGCGGCGCTGATCTCCGGGGTCAACGCGGATCGGATCTCGGCCACGGCGTTCGGGCTCGGTACCGCCTTCGCAGCCATGGCGGGCAGCCTCATGTCGACCCTTTACGCCTTCACTCCGGACTTCGGTAGAAGCTTCCTGCTGAAGGCCTTCTGCATCATCGTGCTCGGCGGCATGGAGAGCGCCGCGGGCGTCGCCCTCGGCGCCTTCGTTCTAGCGCTCCTCGAGAACGTGATGGGAGCGTACACGCCCATTCCGACGACCTTTCAGGACGCGATCAGCTTCAGTCTGCTCGTCGTCGTGCTCGTGCTCCTCCCCCAGGGGCTGCCCCGGCTGTTCACACGGTTTTCCTCCCGGGCGCAGGCCCGATGACGGTGCGGAACTGGCGGCCCGCCGCCGCGATCCTCGCGGCCCTGATCCTGCTCCTGATCGCGCCGCGCTGGCTCGAGCGGGGCACCCTGAACGACCTGTGGAGCATCGCGTTCGCGATCGTCCTTGCGTCCGCCTGGAACATCCTCGGCGGCTTCGCGGGCCAGATCTCGATCGGTTACTCGGCGTTTCTGGGCATCGGGGCCTACACGACGGCTCTCCTCTCGCTGAAGGGAGTCGGGCCCTACTGGACGCTTCCGCTCGGCGCGGTTCTCGGAGCCGCCTTCTCGTACGTCGTGGGGCTTCCGACGTTCCGGCTGCGCGGCCCGTACTTCACGATCGCCACGATCGGCGTCTCGGAAGCGGTGCGGGTCTACGCGGCCGGCGTCTCCTACACCGGAGGATCGAGCGGCCTCCGCATGCCTCCCGGCACGTTCGACTTCGAGCGCGACTACGCGGCGATGATGATCCTCGCCGCCGCCGTGGTTCTTCTTTCGGTCTGGATCCGCTCGAGCGCGTTCGGCAAGGCGCTCTTCGCGATCCGCCAGGACATCGACGCCGCGGAGGCCCTCGGCATTCATTCCACCCGGGTCAAGCTGGTCGCGCACGCGGTGTCGGCGGCGATCGTCGCGTTAGCCGGAGGCCTCTTCGCCATCAATTTTCAGTACATCTCGCCGGGCTCGGTGTTCGATTTCCGCTTGAGCCTCTCGATCGTCCTGATGCCGATCGTGGGCGGCATCGGAACCGTGGCGGGGCCGATCCTCGGCGCGATCATCTTCAGC
>JALYUA010000059.1 GCA_030854005.1 Acidobacteriota bacterium | reverse complement strand
AGATCGTCGTCTCGGCGCGGTTGCGCCTGGCGGCCGCGCCGCGCGAGGCCATCGAGGCGAAGACCCGGGAGGTTGCCACGAAGCGCCGGGGCGCCCTTCCCTCGGAGCCCAACGCCGGCAGCGTCTTCAAGAACCCTCCGAACGACCACGCCGGGCGGCTGCTCGAGGCATGCGGACTGAAGGGCGCCCGCGTCGGAGGCGCGGAGATCTCGCAACGGCACGCCAACGTCATCGTGAATCGGGGGGGCGCGACGGCCCGCGACGTGCTGGCGCTGATGGAGAGGATGAGGGACGAGGTCTCCGCCCGATTTGCGATTACCCTTTCTCCTGAGGTGGACATGCTGGGCATTTCCTGGAAGCGATGAGGGTCATTCTCTTAGCGGGGGGAGGCGGGACGCGTCTCTGGCCCCTCTCGACGGACGCCACGCCCAAGCAGTTCCTGGCGCTCCTCTCCGGGCGGTCGCTTCTCGCGGACACGGCCGCGAGGATCGAGCCGCTGACCCGGGAGATCTACGTCGCCACGTCCGAGCGGCACGCGGCGCGCGTGCGCGAGGAGCTGCCGTCCGTTCCCGCCGAGCGCATACTTGCCGAGCCGTGCCGGCGCAACTCGGGGCCGGCGGTCCTCTCCGCCGCGATCGCGTTCGCGCGCGACGGCGATCCCCTCACCGCGGCGGTGCCTTCCGATCAGACGGTCGCGGACGCCGCGGCCTTTCGCGCCTCGCTCTCTTCGGCCGCCGAGGGCGCCGACACGGCGTCCGTCGTGGTCCTCGGAGTTCCGCCCACGCGCCCGGAGACCGATTTCGGGTACCTCGACGTCCGCCCGGACGCCAAATCGGCGTCGCTTTCGGTTCTTCGCTTCGTCGAGAAGCCGGATACAGCGCAGGCGGAGGAGCTGGTGCGTCTCGGCTGCCTCTGGAACGCCGGGATCTTCGTTTTCCGCCCTTCCCGTTTTCTGGCCGAGGCGCGCCGCGTCTCGCCTGACCTCGTGGCGGCGGTCGAACGGTACGAGGCGGCCCGGGTGTCCGGGGACCGGGCCGGTGCATCCGCGGCCTACGAGGCGCTGCCCGACATCTCGATCGACTACGCGGTGATGGAAAAGGCGGCGAAGGTTCGGGCCGTGCCTCTCCGGGCGGGATGGAGCGACGCGGGGACCTGGCGGGCGGTCCGGGAGCTCAAAGGCGCCTCCGACGCCCATGGCAACCTCGTCATCTCCGACCAGCCGGTCCTGGCGCCCGGGATATCGAATTCCGCCATCGTCATCGGCCCGGAAGGCGTGCTGGTGATGCCTTTTGACCGGGAGCGGGAGTTGAAGGCCGCGGTGGAAGCCCTCCGGCGGGAACAGGCGGGCGAGAAATCGCGTTAACCTGAATCACCCCCACCCCATGCAAACCGAAGTCACGACGGGCCTCGACCGCCTCCGAGACAACGTCCGGCTCGTCTATCGAGGCGACAAACGGGCCGTCGATCTCGTTCTGACCGCGCTCCTGTCTCGCGGACACGTCCTGATCGAAGACGTCCCGGGAGTCGGCAAGACGACTCTCGCCCGCGCCCTCGGGAAAAGCCTGTCCCTCGAATTCCGCCGCATCCAGTTCACCAGCGACACTCTTCCGGCCGACGTGCTGGGCGTTTCCGTCTTCCAGACGGCCAACGAGCGGTTCGAGTTCCATCCGGGGCCCATCTTCGCCAACATCGTGCTGGCGGACGAGATCAACCGGGCGACTCCCAAGACGCAGTCGGCGCTGCTCGAGGCGATGAACGAGTCCGCCGTGACGCTCGACTCCGAGCGCCGGCCTCTCCCGCAGCCGTTCATGGTCGTCGCGACCCAGAACCCGGTCGAGTACCTGGGGACGTTCCCGCTGCCCGAATCGCAGATGGACCGGTTTTTCATTCGCCTGTCCCTCGGGTATCCGACGGCGGAAGAGGAGAAGATGCTGCTGCGGCGGGGAGGCACCGAGAAAGCGCTCGCCGCGATCCCGGCCGTTCTCGGTCCGGCGGAGCTCGTCGGCCTGCAGGACCAGACGGAGCGGATCACGGTCTCGGACCGCCTGCTCGATTACGTTCACGCCCTGGTCGACGCGTCCCGCCGCGCGCCCGATCTGCGCCTCCCGGTCTCGACGCGCGGCGCCCAGGCGCTCTTTCGCGCGACGCAGGCGCACGCGCTGCTCGAAGGCCGGCACTTCGCGACGCCGGACGACGTGCACGCCGTGGCCGAGCCCGTCCTGGCCCACCGGATCCTGTCCGCCGCCTCGGACGGCTTCGGAGCCGGCGGCCGGGAACGCGAAGCGGTCCGAAAGCTGCTCGCGCAGGTTCCGGTGCCGGTGTGAAGAAAAAGCTGTGGGCTGTCAGCTTTCCGCTTTCAGCCAGAAAATCCCGACGAAGCCCCGGTTCCCGGATGCCGGCTGACAGCTGACGGCTGACAGCTGGCAGCTGATAGCTCCTATGGCCCGCGTCATCCCCGAGTGGGAAATCCGGATCACCAACTTCGGTCTCGGCTACATTCTTCTCTGTCTCGTGGTGGCGATCGGCGCGACGAACACCGGCAACAACGGGCTCTACCTCGTCCTCGCCGCGATGCTCTCGTCGATGGTCGTGTCAGGGCTCGTCTCGCGGCGCAACGTGCGCGGAGTCCTCTGCGAGATCGAGACGGTGGGCGAGGTCTTCGCCGGCCGGCCCGCTCTGCTGAAGGTGCGGGTCGAGAACCGCCTCCGGCGGGCGACCGCGCAGGCGATCTTCTTCCTGCACGAGGGGCTGCCCGGGCCGCTGTGGATCGACCCGCTCGCCCCCGGTGAGGTCCGGGAGGTCCTGGTCGAAGGGTCGTTCGGCCATCGGGGCGTCGTGCGGGAGCCGGACGCCGGCCTCCTGTCGCGATTCCCGCTCGGGCTCTTCCGCAAGTACCGGCGCGCGCATCTGCCGCGCGAGGTCGTCGTCTACCCGGCGCCCGAATCGACGCGCTTCGAAGAGCCGCCGCCGGAGGACGGGCGGGGAGGGCGCCCCCATCCGCGGCGTCGGGGCGGCGGCTCGGACATCCGTTCGCTGCGGGAATTCGTCGCCGGGGACGATCCGCGCGACGTCCATTGGAAGCAGTCCGCGCGGATGCGCAAGTGGATCGTCCGGGAGAGGGAAGCCGAGCGCGACCGCGCCGTGGTCCTGACCGTCGAGAACGCGCTCGCGGACCCTTCGAGCCCGGCGCTGCTCGCCGACTTCGAAGGCGCGATCTCCCGCTGCGCCGGCCGCGCTCTCGCGCTGTTGTCCCAGGGCGCGGAGGTCGGATTCCAGGCGCGGGGCGTGCGCGTGGGATGCGCGTTCGGGCCGATGCAGCGGGCGAGGATCCTGGACGCCCTGGCGCGCCTGCGCCCGGTTCCTGTTTCGGGCGCGCCCGACTTCCCGGAGCTGCGCCGGGGCGAGGCGCGCGTGATGGTGTCGTGAGCGGCAACCTCCTGCGCGGCGAGGCGAGCGAGATCCCGACGGGACTGCGCCGGGCTTATCTCCTCGTGCTCGCGCCGCTCGCCGCCCTCGCTCCGATCCCGCTCTTCTGGACGGAGGGCGCCGTGCCGGTCGCCCTCGTCGCGTACGAAGCGGCGCTCCTGCTCCTCTGGTGGCGCGCCCGGGCGGGCTGGCCGATCCGACTCTCCGACGGGTTTCTGAACGCGATCGGTCTCTCGTACTTTCTGTGGCTGGGCGCCGAAATCTTTCTCTTCCATCCCGGCCTGCTTCGGTCGGTGTCGCATCTCCTTCTCTTCACGACCATCGCGAAGCTCGCGTCGTTGAAGCGCCCGGGGGAGGCGCGGACCGCCCTGCTCGTGCTCTTTCTCGTCACGCTCGCGTCCGCTTCGTCGGCCACCCACGTCTCGTCTCTCTTCTACTTCGCGGGAATGGCGTTTCTTTCCTTCCGCGCGCTCGGCCGCCTCGCGATCCTGGCCGACTTCGAGGACGCGCCGCCCGACCGCGTCCTCCGGGCGGTGCCCACGGGAGGAATGGCGGTGAGCCTTCTCGTGTCCGCCGCGCTTCTGACCACGCCGCTCTTCTACTCGCTGCCGCGGCTGCACAGCCCGTTCGTCACCGCTCCCGTCCGCGTGGAGGACGCGCTCTCGAGCGCCCTCGCGGCGGACCGGGTGGATCTCGAGTCGTTCGGGGCCGCCAAGAGGAGCGATCAGGTCGTCCTGCGGATGGAGGTGTCGCCCGACAGGATGCTGCCGCGGGTCCTGCGCCTGCGCGAGGCGGTCTTCACCGACTACTCGACCGGATCCTGGACGCGCAATCCTTACGCGCGCGGGCTCCGCTCGCTCCACACCCCGCGCCGGGACTCCTCCATTCCGGAGCTGCGGCCCGGAGACGGAGTCGCCGGACGGATCTCGATCGATCTGAACCCCTTCACGAACGGATTCCTCTTTCTTCCGTACGAGGCGGTCGGGCTCGATCTCGACCGGGGATTTCCGGTCTCGCTCTCCGACGGCGTCGTCCGACTGCCGAGCCGTCGCCGCACGGTCCGCTACACCGCGGGCGTCCGGAAAGCGGAGCCGCGCGGGATCGGCGCGACGGCCATCGATCCTCGCGTGGTGCCTCCGGAGATCCGCGCCTACGCGAAGAAGCTGACGGGCGACCTGACCGACCCGCGCGAGATCTACGAGCGCATCCGCCAGCACTTCTCCAAAGAGTTCGTCTACACGCTCGACCCGCCTCGCACCTCCGGGGATCCGGTCGTGCATTTCCTGCTGCGGTCGAAGGCGGGTCACTGCGAGTTCTTCGCTTCGGCGGCGGCGCTCATGCTGACGTCGCGCGGAGTGCCGGCGCGTCTCGTGACCGGGTCGTACGGCGGAGAGATGAGCTTCCTGTCGTCCGCGGTCGTGGTTCGCGGCTCGAACCTGCACGCCTGGGTCGAGGCGGAGCTCGACGGGACCGGGTTCTCCGTCCTCGATCCGACGCCGCCTTCCGGAATTCCGTCCGCCACGTCGCGCGCCTCCTGGTGGAAGCGCGTCACGAGCTTCGGCCGGGAGATCGAATTCTTCTACGACCGGCGGATCCTCGGGTTCGATTCGTTCGACCAGGGGCAGTTCCTCGACTCCGCCCGGCAGTCTGTCGGGTCGGCGGCGGAACGCTTCGGATCGTTCAGGGAGATCTGGAGCCGGGACCTGTATCTTGGCCTCGGCGCGCTTCTCGGCGTGGCCGCCCTCGCGGCGCTGGCGAAATTCGGCCGCGCCCGCCGCCGGGCCGTCCCGGCGGCGACGCGGGCGTACCTGACGAT
>JALYUA010000044.1 GCA_030854005.1 Acidobacteriota bacterium | reverse complement strand
TGGATCGACTCCACGAACGCGCGCGACCTGTCCGGTCACATGCGGTTCTACCAGCCGCGCGTGAACACCTTCTATCTGCAGCGCAACGTCACGCGAGATTTCGTCCGCCACGAGAAGGCCCGTCTCTTCGAAGGGGGCCCGGTCTCCGTGGCGGCGGGCGAGCCGGAGATCGATCCGTCCCCCGACGGGCGGACCGCGACCGTGCGGTTCCGCAAGCGGTACGCGGTCGCCGCGGGCCAGGGCGAGAAGCGTGGCGAGGTGCTCCAGGAAATGCAGTGGATCCGGACGCCGGAAGGATGGCGCATCGCCGGGGAACGGGACGCGCGCGTGATCGCCAGGCAGTAGGACGGGGGCGGCAGGCGGGAGGCGGACGATGAGGGAGCAGCCGACCCTACCCCCAGGCTAGCTTCCGCGTTTGCGCCGGTAGGTTCCGGTTCGTCCTCCGCGTTTTTCGATCAAGACGATCTCCGCGATCGTGATCGAACGGTCGAGCGCTTTCGCCATGTCGTAGAGGGCCAGGCACGCGCCGGCGACGGCGGTGAGCGCCTCCATCTCGACGCCGGTCCGGGCGGCGGTCGACGTCGTCGCGGTGACGGTCACCGACGAGGTCCGGACGTCGAGCTCGCATTCGACCGAAACGGAATCGAGTGCGATCGGATGCGCGAGCGGGACAATCTCCGCGGTCTTCTTCGCGGCGAGAATTCCGGCGAGCCGCGCCACCGCGAGAGCGTCGCCCTTTGACAGCCGCCCGTCGGCGAGAGCGCGAAAGGCGGCCTTGTTCAGGCGTACGGTCCCGCGCGCCGTGGCGGTCCGGCGCGTGGTCGGCTTCGCGCCGACGTCGACCATCCGCGCGCGGCCTCGCGCGTCGAGATGGAGCAGGCTGCCCCGGAGGGGGCCCGTCGACCGAGGGCGGCGGGGCCGCTTCGGTCCGCCGCTTCCGCCGCCCGAAGTCTCTCCGGAATCGCTCACTGTTTCCTCCCCCGGCCAGGGCGAGCTCTCACGCGCGCTCTCTCGCCGCCGCCCAGTCCTGCACGGTGTTCACGTTGGTGAAGGCGTTTCCCGACGGGTCGCAGGCCCGCCAGGAAGCCTCGGGAAACGCCTCGGCGCCGACTTCCTCCGCCAGACCCCGCAGCGAGCGGTCGCCTTCGCGCGCCCGGCGGAGGGCGGCGGGCAGCGCGGCTCGGCGCCACACGCCGGCGAGCGGCTCGAGCTTGCCCGCGACTTCCGGAAGAAGCGCGGGCGCCTCGCTCTTCAGGCTGCGCTCCGCCAGGGCGCGCGCCAGCGCGAGCGGAAGGAGAGGCAGGTCGACGGCGAGCACGAAGACGCGGTCTTCCGCCTCTTCGAGCGCGCGCTGGAGCCCCGAGAGGGCCGACCGCTCTCCTTCCCTGTCGAAGAGCGCCAGGGCCGGCGCGAAGGAGTAGGGCGGCGGGTCGCGCACGACGAGCCACACCGGCGAAAAAATCCCGGCGAGGCGCTCCGTCTGGTGTCCCGCGAGGGTGCCGGTTCCATACGGCAGCGCCGCCTTGGAAGACCCCATCCGGCGGGACGCGCCGCCGGCGAGGACGGCGGCGGGCATCGCGATCCGCATCGACGGAATGCTAGCAGGTGCCGCGGCCGCTGTTCTCAGGCGGAGGATCAGAACGTCGGAGAACGGAGGCCTGGAAACGGAAAACTCGCTTAGCATCCCGGCCGTGATCTCCGTCATCGTCCCGGTTCGAGGGGAGCCCCGCGAGATCGCGGAGCGATTCCGCGAAATCGCCGCGGACCCGCGCGCGGAGCTGCTCGTCGCGGACGGCGGGGGCGACTCCGAGACCACGGAGGCTTTCCGCCGGATCGGCGCCCGCGTCATCGGCGGCTGTGGAACCCGGGGCGCCCGGCTCGCGGCGGCAGCGCGGGAGGCGCGCGGCGATCAGTTTCTCTTCCTCCATTCCGACTCGCGGGCGCCGCAAAACGCGCTCGACGCTCTGACGCGCTGCCTGTCGAACGGCGCGGCCGGGGGCGCGTTCTCCCTCGCCTACGAGAACGCCGGACCCGGCCTTCGGTGGATCGCCGCCTGGGCGAACCTGCGGTCGCGATGGCTGAAGCTCCCGTTCGGCGATCAGGGCATCTTCTGCCGCCGCGAGGCGTACGAGACCGCCGGGGGATTCCACGACCTCCCGGTCTGCGACGACCTCGATTTCGTTCGCCGCCTTCGCGCGGTCGGGCCCTTTCGGATCCTGAAGGAGACGACCACGACGTCGCCCCGCCGCTACGAGGAGCGAGGGGCGCTCTCGCAGGTCCTGCTCAACTGGCGCGTGCAGGCCGGGTACTTCGCCGGGGTCTCGCCGCGCACGCTCGAGCGCTGGTACAACGGGAAATAGGTCTCAGCCGCCAGCTGTCGGCTCTCAATCGCCGGCCCCTATTTCGTCGTGTCGTTCCCCAGGATGATCGGCAGGCCCGACTTCGGATTGCCGATCACGACGACCTTGGTGTTGGACGACATCGCCAGCTTCTCCGTGGCCTCGATACCCTTCCACTCGAGAAGCTGAGGGCTGATTCCCGCCGCGACGATCTTCTGGAAGTCGGAGATGCCCTGCGCTTCGATCCGCTTGCGCTCGGCCTCCTGCGACTCCTTCTGGAGGACGAACTTCATCTGCTCCGCCTCCTGCTCGCGCTTCAACTTCTCCTGGATCGCGTTGGCGACGACGGCGGGCAGGCCGATCTTCCGCAACAGGACGGCGTCGGCGATGATGCCGCGGGGAAGCGACATCTGGTTGAACAGCGTGAAGATCTCGAAGGCGATCTTTTCCCTCTGGGCCGAATACAGCGCCTTGGCGTCGTAGGACGCGGTGATCTCGCGGATGGCGGCGCGGATCTGGGGCTCGACGACGCGGCTGGCGTACTCGCTTCCGACCGTCTTGTACATGAGCGCCGCCTTCGCGGGGTCGAGCCGATAGAGCAGCGACGCTTCGAGGTCCATGATCAGCCCCTCGCGGGAGGGGACGTCGGCCGTCTCCTTCAGCTCCTGCGTCTGCACGGAGAACTTGACGACGCGCGTGAAAGGCATGACGAAGTTGACCCCGGGAGTGAGGACGTCCGGCGACACCTTCCCGAAGAGGTCCTTGACACCCACGTGCCCCGCGGGGATCACCGTCAGCGGGTTGCCGATCAGAAGCAGGATCAGAGCGGCGACGCCGATCGCCAGGATCCGAAGGCCGTGGCGCCCGCCGGGCATCTCAGGACTCGCTACGCCGAACAATCTGGTCGCCATGGGAGGCTCCTAATCAGTTTTCAGTTATCGGTTATCGGTTATCGGTTATCGGTTATCGGTTGTCAGTTCGGGACCCGAAGCACAGCCCGCCGCCTGTCGCCCGCAAGAGAGAGGATCTGAACTGGATTCTATTGCGGAAGGAAGGGAGCGCGGGAGTCTCCAGACCGGAGGTCAAACCCAAAACTGAAGACTCAGAACCGAGAACTCGTTCACACCATCTTCAATAGGTGCCCCATCTTGTTCTTCTTCGCTTCGAGGTACTTTCGGGTCTTGTCGGTCGGGCCGATCTCCAGCGGAACGCGCTCGACGATCTCGAGCCCGAACCCCCGGATCGCCACGTACTTGGAAGGATTGTTCGTCATCAGCCGGATCTTCCGGACACCGAGGTCGCGCAGGATTTGCGACCCCACGCCATAGTTCCGGATGTCTGGGGGAAAGCCGAGCTTCTCGTTGGCCGAGACCGTGTCATGGCCCTGGTCCTGGAGCTCGTACGCCTTGAGCTTGTTGATGAGGCCGATGCCGCGCCCTTCCTGGAGCAGATAGAGGAAGACGCCCTTGCCCTCGGCGACGATCTTCTCCATCGCGAGCGAGAGCTGGGCCCCACAGTCGCAGCGGGAGGATCCGAAGACGTCCCCCGTCAGGCACTGGGAGTGGACGCGCACCAGCACGGGCTCGTCGCCGATCTCCCCGTGCACGAGAGCGATGTGCTCTTCGTGCGTCACGTCGCTTCGATAGGCGATGAGTCGGAATTCGCCGAAGGTCGTGGGCAGGTGGGGAGCGGCGATCCGCTGCACGAGCCTCTCGTTCTGCATGCGGTGCCGGATGAGGTCCGCGACCGTGACCATCCGGATGCCGTGCTTTGCGCAGAATTTCGCGAGATCCGGCACCCTCGCCATCGTCCCATCGTCATTCATGACTTCGCAGATCACCGCGGAGGGATCCATTCCGGCGATGCGCGCCAGATCGACCGAAGCTTCCGTCTGGCCGGCCCGCTTCAAGACGCCGCCCGCCTGCGCTCGAAGCGGGAACATGTGGCCTGGCCGGGCGAGGTCCGAAGGTCGGGTCCCGGCTTCGATCGCGGTCAATACCGTCGCGGCGCGGTCGGCTGCCGAGATTCCGGTCGTCGTTCTGCCCCGTGCCTCGATCGAAACGGTGAAGGCGGTACCGAAGTTCGACGTGTTGTCCTCGACCATCGGCGGGAGTTCGAGCGCGTCGCAGCGGGCCTCCGTCAGGGCCAGGCAGATCAAGCCCCGCCCTTCTCGGGCCATGAAATTGATCGCGGCTGGCGTCACCTTCTCGGCTGCGATGACCAGGTCCCCCTCGTTCTCGCGGTCCTCGTCATCCACGATCACCACGAATCGACCGGCCCGAAGGTCGGAGACGGCGTCCTCTATGCTCGAGAAGGGGTTGTCAGAATCAGCCATAGCGGTTGATTTTCTCACGGGAGACCCGAAAACACGACGTTCTCCCGGTCTCCGGTGCCGGAGCCCGAATGCGACCAGACTCGCAACCGGCCGGCTGAGCCGGGGCAGGCGTCAGTGCGGCGCGCTCGCGCCCGCCGAAGGCGGCGGCGGGTTGTCGCTGTTGTAGCAGACATACCGCACCCGCCACTTCCCGTCCGTCTTCTTCAGCACGACGATGTATTTTCCGCTGTCCTGGACCGGCGCGGTCGCTCCGGGAAGCGTGCCGGACTGCTTGTAAAAGCCGATGTCGTAGCCGACGTCGCCCGCTGCCTTCGAATCGATGTGCTCCAGCGTGAACGAGGCGACCTTCATCTGCTCGAACTGCTTCTTGTAGTACGCCTCGATCGCGGCGCGGCCACGGACCGCGGCCGCGTTGGGCGGCATCTCGATGGCGTCGTCCGCGTAGATCGCCATCACGCCGGCCAGGTCGCCCTTCAGCATGGCGGCCGTGTAGGCGTCCGCGACGGCCATGACCGCGGGGTCCTTGGCCGTCGCCTGCGTGGCGGGAGGCGAGAGGAACAGAACGGACACGAGCGAGAGAACGGAGATGGAAACCATCGAGTCCTCCTTCCGGCGGCCGCCGTCGAGGCGCCGCCCCGCAACGAATCAATAAACGGCGGGCTCTTCGTAGGTCGCGAAGACTTCCCGCATGACGTCCGAGATCTCTCCCACGGTGGCGTAGGTCTTGACCGCTTCGATCAGCGGCGGCATCACGTTGCGGCCGTCGGCGCAGGCCTGGCGCAAGGTCGCCAGGGCGGAAGAGACGGCGCGGCCGTCGCGGGTGCGGCGCAGCTCGGCGACCGCCTCCTTCTGCTGGTCTTCGATCGCCTCGTCGATGTAGAGCGTCTCGATCGGCTCCTCGTTCACCTCGATGAAATCGTTGACGCCGACCACGATCTTTTCCTTCGCGTCGACCGCGCGCTGGTACGCGTACGCGGCATCCATGATTTCCCGCTGCGGAAAACCGGCCTCGATCGCTTCGACCATGCCGCCGAGATCGTCGATGCGCCGGAAGTAGTCGAAGCACCCGCGCTCCATCGCCGTCGTGAGCTCCTCGACAAAATAAGAGCCTCCGAGCGGGTCGATGGTGTTCGCGACGCCGGACTCGTGCGCGATGACCTGCTGCGTCCGCAGGGCGAGCTTCACGGCGAAGTCCGTCGGAAGGGCGAGCGTCTCGTCGAGCGAATTGGTGTGGAGCGAGTTCGTCCCGCCGAGGACGCCGGCGAGCGCCTGGATCGCCGTCCGCACGACGTTGTTGTACGGCTGCTGGGCGGTCAGCGAGCACCCGGCGGTCTGCGTGTGGAAGCGGCACATCCAGGAGCGGGGATCCTTCGCTCCGAACCGCTCCTTCATGGTCTTCGCCCAGATGCGGCGGGCCGCGCGGAACTTGGCGATCTCCTCGAAGAAATCGTTGTGCGAGTTGAAGAAGAACGACAGCCGTGGGGCGAACTGGTCGACGGGCAGGCCGGCCTCGATGCCGTACTGCACGTACTCGACGCCGTCGCGCAGCGTGAAGGCGAGCTCCTGGAGCGCGGTCGAGCCCGCCTCGCGGATGTGATACCCCGAGATGGAGATCGTGTTCCATCGCGGGACGTGCGTGGCGCAGAACGAAAACTGGTCGGTGACGAGACGCATGGAGGGGCGCGGCGGAAAGATGTACTCCTTCTGCGCGATGTATTCCTTCAGAATGTCGTTCTGCAGCGTGCCGCCCACCTTCTCCCAGGGCGTGCCGTGCTTCTCGGCGACCGCGAGATACATCGCGAGCGCGATCGGCGCCGTCGAATTGATGGTCATCGAGGTCGTCACGAGGCCCAGGTCGATTCCATCGAAGAGGACTTCCATGTCGCGCAGCGAGTCGACCGCGACACCGCACTTTCCGACCTCGCCGCGGGACATCAGATGGTCGGAGTCGTACCCGTAGAGCGTCGGGAGATGGAAGGCGGTCGAGAGGCCGGTCTGGCCGTGCGAGAGAAGGTAGTGAAAGCGCTCGTTCGTCTGCTTCGCCGTGCCGAACCCGGCGAACTGGCGCATCGTCCACAGCTTGCCGCGGTACATCGTCGGCTGGACCCCGCGTGTGTACGGATACTCGCCCGGCCAGCCGAGATCGCGCTCCGGATCGAAGCCCGCGAGAGAGTCGGGGCCCGCGAGGGGGTCGACCGGCGCGCCCGAGAC
>JALYUA010000041.1 GCA_030854005.1 Acidobacteriota bacterium | reverse complement strand
GCGCTCAGGGGTCGCCGTTCACACGGAAGTCGGAGGTCGCGGGGTCCGCGGGTTCGGAAGCACGTGAGGCCCGGCCATGAGCGCGCCGCCGCCGAGAGGGCGGCTGACGCGGTCCCTGGTCGCGCTCCTGTCTCTCGCGTTGACGTCTGTCCGGGGGCTCGGGCAGGCAGCGCCCGCGGCCGGCGCCCCCGGCGCGCCGGGGACCCGCGAAGACGTGGTGGTCTCCGCGACACGCGTCGCGGAACAGGAGACGGAAATCCCGGGCCAGGCGACCGTGATCACGGGGGAACAGCTCCGCCGGGAAAACGTCAGGACGCTCGCAGAGGCGCTGCAGGACGTCGTCGGCGTCGACACCGGGCTCGGAAGCGACAACGGCGGCCGGCTTCCAAACATCGGCCTGTGGGGATTGAAGGAGTTCGACGCACTGCTCGTCATGGTGGATGGAATGCCCGCGGGCGGCCCCTTCAATCCGTCGCTGTCACAGATCAACATCGAGGACGTCGATCGCATCGAGATCGTCAAAGGGCCGCAGGGCACTCTTTACGGCGTGTCTGCCTTCGCCGGGATGATCCAGGTTTTCACGCGGCCGGCGGCGCAGGGCAGCGATCTGCGCGCGGGGGGTGGCTCGTTCTCCGAAGGGCGGCTCCACCTTTCGCACACGCAGGACCTCGGAGGCGCGAAGCTCCGGCTGTTCGGGACCTTCGACAGGGCAAAGGGCTTTCAGCAGCGGACAGACTACCGCGAGGATCGAGGCGGTGTCCGGCTCGACATCCCCCTTTCCGGAGGAGGGGAGTTCGCGGGAATGCTCGACGTTTTTAGGACGACGCAGTTCTTCGGATCGCCGCTTCCGGTCGACGCGGGCGAACCGCTGCCCGGATTTCGGATCGATCGAAATTACGGGGTCGACGGCGGGCGTCTGGACCACCGGGTCTATTCCCTCCGAACCCGCTATGCGAAACCTCTGTCGGCGTCCCTCTCACTGGAGAACGTTCTCGGCGTCACGCGCGACGATCAGATCTCCATCCGCTCCTTCGTCGGGGAGGTCGAGGGGAACACCGCGGTCGCGGCCGGAGTGTCCTTGAAGCCTCATGAAACCGTTCTCTACGACGACCTGCACGTTACCGCCCTGTTCGAGGCCGCCGGCCGCCACCGGGTCGTCGGCGGCGCGGCGATCACCTGGGGGCGGACGACGGCATCGGGAACGGGGTTCGACATCGACCTCCAGATCGACCCGGTCGTCGTTCCGAGGTTCGCGGACACGCCGACCGGGGACAACCGCTCGTTCGTGGACCGGCGGACGTTCGTGGGTTTTTACGTCAACGACGAATGGACTCCGGTGCCGTTCCTCACCTTCACCGGGGGCGCCCGCTTCGACTCCGTCTCTGAGCGCCTCTTCGCGCAGGGTCAGGAAGTCGGAGAGCCGGAAGCGGACGTCACGCGCGATTCGCGATCGGACGGCAAGTGGTCGGGCGGCGTCAGCGGTCTCGCGCGGCTCGTGTCCGATCGTCCGGGCGCCGTCAATTCCATCCACTTCTACGTGGCGGCCAAGTCCGCGTTCAAGCCGGCGGCCCCCAACCTGACGGAGGCCGAGAACGCCCGCATTCTCGATCCGGAGAGAACCCGAAGCGGCGAAGTCGGATTGAAGACGCGGTGGCTCGATCGGCAGCTGTCAGTCGATCTCTCTCTCTTCCACATGACTTTCGAAAACCTCGTGGTTTCGAACCTCGGCCCGGCCGACGAGCCGGTGCTGATCAATGCGGGATCCGAGAGGTTTCAGGGCGCCGAGATCGAATTGGGATACCGGCCGGCTTCGCTTCCCGACCTGTCCTTGTCGGCCGGGTACGCCCACCACGATGCCCGATTCATACGATTCTCCTTCCTGACGCCGGACGGCGAGCTGCGCGTGGTCGACGGCAAGCGCCTCGAGCTCGTCCCCCGCGACCTCTGGAACGCGAAGCTCGCGTATGCGCCCCGCACCGGCGCGGGCGTGTTCGTGGCCGTGCGTCACCAGGGCCGGCGGCCGCTCAATCGCCGCAACGGATTCTTCACAGACGGCTTTTACGAGACGGACGCCGGCGTGAGCTGGGAGCTCGACCGTTTCCGGATTTCCGTCGTGGGCCGGAATCTCGGCGACAGCCGGCACTACACGTCGGAAAGCGAGATCGGCGACAGCCAGTTCTACGTCGCCGCCCCCCGCCGTTTCTTCGCGGAGGTGGCCCTGCGCTTCTGATCGGGTCGCCCTGCGCCGCCCGTGGACCGACGGCTCCGGCCCCGGTCTAGATGCCCGGAGTCCTCGTCGGGGTCCCGGTCGCCGTCCGCGTCGGTGTGAACGGGAACAGGGACGTGGCGGTGGCGGTCGGAGTCGGTGTGCGGGTGACGGTCGGCGTTGCCGTCGGAGGCGGCGTGTCGGTCACGGTGGGCGGCACGGGCCGCGTCGGGGTCGCGGTTTCGGTCGGAGGCAGAGGCGTGATCGTCGAGGTCGGCGTCGGGGTCGCCGTCCGGGGGATGGACGTGGCCGTCCGGGTCGGGGATGGCGGCTGGGTCGCCGTCCGGGTCGGGCTCGACGTCGGAACGAAAGTTTCCGTCGTGCTGGGAACCGGAGTCGGCGAGGCCCCCGGGTTCGGGGTGCTGGAGGACGCCGGGGTCGGCGTCGGCGTCGGGGTCACCGGCGGAGTGGCCGTGCTGGTCGGGGCGATCGCAGTGGCCGTCGCGGTTGGGCCCGGAGGCGTCGGAGAAGCCGACACGACGGGCGTCGCCGGAGGGACGGGAGTCGGCGTCGCGGACGCCGCGGGACTCGGGATGCTGGCCGGCGCCGTCGGAGGATCCTTGAAGCAGCCCGCGGCGAAAAGCAGGCCGCCCAGACAAACGAGAGCGAGCGGCCGGCGGAGCGGCTCGGCCCTCATGGCTCGGCCGACGATCCGATCACCCGCTCGTTCCCGTCCGGATGCCGTGTTTCGGGAAACGAGCTCCCCATTGCATTCAGGCAAGAGACTATTCAGACAACCAGACAACCACGAACCCGCCTCCTCGATACATCCAACCCAAATTCGCCCGGATCGGCCGGGCCGTCTCACCTAGAACAAAGGGTCTCCCACCGAAACATATCGAAACGAGAAAATGCACGAGCCCAGCACCTGGGCCGTCTGGCATCTCAGCGTGTAGAGCTGGGGGGCACCGCTGTTGTTGAGGAGCCGCAGAGGCCCGTTTCCCTGGAAGGCCGGCTGCGCCCGGATTCCCGTGATATCCGAGCTGATCGTCCACTGAGCGAGGTAAAAGTCGCTCGAGCAGCCGGGCAGGGACCCGCCACAAAGACTGAACAGGCTCGCGGGGGGGACGTTGACCGACGCCACCATGGAAGGGACGGACCCGGTGACGTTGTCCACGACGGGAACGACCGTCAGGAACTCGACGATGGTGTTGTCGAAAAGAAACACCGAGACGCCCGTCGCCGCCGGTGTCGGTGATCCCGTCACCACAACCGAGGCGATTCGAGTAATGGCGCAGACCGGACCGGCGGAAATCAACGCGAAGGCGATGACTCCGAGGAACACGTTTCTCAATCGCATCGGACCTCCGCTTTCACGACTTCGAGCTGGGCCGGTGGGGAGGCTCGCAACGGCGGAAGTCTAGCATCGGCGTCCATCCCATCTTCCTTCCCGCGTGGCCGCCGTTGGCTTGTGCGGGCGGGAGAAAGAGAGAGGGGAGACGAGAGCCTTCGCAGGCCTCCCTTGCGGGATAAGGTCGGAACCCTGCGATAGACTCCGGCTGATGCGCTCCGCGGCGGTCGTTCTCCTTCTCCTCGTGTCGTGCGGACCGCTGGCCAATTGGGTCGAATGCGTCCCCGATTGCTGCGCGGCGTCCGAAGATGGTTCGATGCCGTCGTGCGCGGCCGCGCAGGGTTCCTCAGCCGGAGAGTGCCAGCTGCGGGGGTGCATGCCGGATTCCAGGGTCATGACTCTCGGAGCGGCGCTTCCCGCGATTCTCGCTCCGGTCTCGCCTTCTCTCACGCTCGAAAGGTCCGCCGGGATTTCGCTCCCGATCTCCCGCGCGCCGCGGTTGTTCGAGCTCGCTCCCGCCACCCCTCCTCCCCGAGCCTGATCCTCCTCGTCTGACTCCGGACGGAGCGCGGCCGCACGCAGCGGTTGGCGCCGGCCGCCCGGAATCCATCGTCCCGGCCGCGGAACGGCCGGAGGCGATCCGAGTGGGGAGAATCATGCAGCCCATTTTTCGACGAAGCCTTTTCATTGCGGCGGCGGCGGTCGCGCTCTACGCCATTTCGCCGTCGTTGCGTTCCCTGGGCGCCGGGCGGCCCGCCCCCGAACGGTTCGTGCGCCAGGCGGGCCACGATCCGTCGGCGCGATGGAGCGAGTCCGGAGACCTCTGCATGGTCTTCGTTCGAGACGAGGCCGCGGGAGGCCGTCTGTACTACGCCGATTCGGGCGCGCATACGACAGCCGTCGCGGTGTCTCCGCCGGCTCCCGCCGTGATGGCGCACTCCCAGACGGGGCCCTCTCTCGAGATTCTTCCCGGAGGCGAGCTCGTGGCCGTGTATTCGGTGACGGCTCCCGGGCATTGGAACACCGAGCTTCGTGCGCAGCGGTCGATCGATAAAGGAGCCACCTGGGGAGCGCCGGTCACCGTCAACGACGACAAGACGGCGGGGCCGCACGGATGGGTCTCGACGGCGATCGATTCCGCCGGTCGGATGCGTCTGGCGTGGCTGGACAGCCGCTCGGGAGCGCAGGGAGTCGTCTCGACGGCGACCCGCGACGGGGTGCGATTCGAGGCCAATCGGGTCGTCGACCCTCGCGCCTGTCAGTGCTGCTCGACGAGCGTCGCCGCCGATTCGAAGAAAGGCGCGTGGATCGCCTACCGCGACCTCGACGGCAAAGACCTGCGAAACATCGCGGTCGCCGCCGTCGGAGACGGGAACGGGAGCGCCCCGCCCTCGGTGGTGGTATCCGACGACGGCTGGAGGATCGATGGTTGTCCGGACTCCGGCCCTCGACTGGCGCTCGAGCGCTCCGGGGCTCTCTGGGTCGCGTGGTACACGGGCGCCGTCCCCGGCGTCTTCGCCGCCTTCTCGTCCGACGGCGGGAAAACCTTCTCGCCGCGCGTCGAGCTCGCCCGGAAGGCGGAAGGCTCGGGCGTGCCGAATCATCCGGAGATCGCCGTTCTTCCGGAAGGCCGGCTCGTCGCGCTCTACGTGTCCGGCGCGGCCGTCTTTGCGCGGGCCCTGGAATCCGACCGGAAGAGCTGGAGCGCGCCCGTGCGGCTCCTCCAGGACGCCGCGGACCCCCGGATCACCGTTCGGGGGTCGGAAAGCGCGGTCTTCTACACGGCGCGCAATGGGAATGAGCTCGCCGCCGTGGCCGAGACCGCCCCACTCGACGCCTTCAGAAAGGCTGCCGCCCGATGACCCGACCGTGGCGCGCGGCTGTCGTGTTTTTCGCGGCATTCGTCCTGCCCGCCCTCGGCCCGGCCCAGCAGACGGTCGACGCCGCGACGGTGAGAGGCCGCATCGAGGACCCCGCCGGCGCTCCCGTCTCCGCGGCGGCGGTCGTGCTCTTTCATCCGGCCACGAACCGCCGCGTGACGGCGGCCTCGGATGCGCGGGGGCGATTCCGTTTCCCGGCCGTCGCGGCCGGCGATTACGAGCTCTCGATCCAGAAAGTCGGCTTCCTCGACGTCCGGACGCCTCTTCGAGCCGCCGCCGGCCAGGCGCTCGAGATTCCGGTCCGGTTGAGCCTGGCAAGCGCTACGGAGAACGTGACGGTGACGGGCGCGCCGATGGTGGAGACGGTGCGCACACAGGTCGCGGAGTCCGTCACTCCGGAAGAGATCCGAAGTCTTCCTCTGAACGGGCGCAACTACCTCGACCTCGCGCTGCTTGTTCCGGGGGTCTCGCGGACGAATACGGGGGCGAACCAGCGTTTCGCCGAGACCTCCGCGGTGCCCGGTACCGGGATTTCCGTGTCGAGTCAACGGAATCTGAACAACACGTTCGTCGTCGACGGGTTGTCCGCAAACGACGACGCCGCGGAGCTGGCCGGCACGTTCTACAGTCAGGACGTCATCCGCGAGTTCCAGGTGGTGCGGTCCGGCGGAATCGCGGAGTACGGCCGGGCGACCGCGGGAATCATCAGTGTGGTGACGCAATCCGGGACGAACACCTACGCGGGCGACGCCTACGGTTTTTTCCGCGACGACCGCCTGGACGCGAAAAACGCGCTCGCTTCGACGAAGTTTCCCTTCTCTCGCCGGCAGTACGGCCTCTCTCTCGGCGGTCCGGCCGTCCGCGACCGGACGTTCTTCTTCGCGAACTTCGAGCAGCTCGCCGAGCGAAACGGCAGCGTGGTGACGATCTCTCCGGGCAACGTGGCGGCGATCAACGCTCGTCTCGACGCGGTTTCCTATCCGGGAGCCCGGCTCTCGACGGGCAATCTGGCGACCACGCTCGATACGACGAACTGGTTCGGGCGCCTCGACCACGCGATCTCGCCGGCCGATCAGCTCAACCTGCGGTACAGCCGCTATGCCGTCTCGAGCGAGAACGCGCGGACGGTCGGCGGGTTGAACGACGCGAGCCGGGCGACGGGCCTCGCCGACACCGACCAGACGTGGGCGGCGAGCAACGTGGCAACGGTCTCGGAGTCGGTCTTCAACGAAACGCGCTCCCAGGTCACGACGAGCAGTCTCTCGGCGCCGCCGAATGACCTGGTTGGCCCGGCGGTGACGATCTCCGGAATCGCCAGCTTCGGGACGGCGACGACCTCGCCGACGGCCCGCGATACGAGGATGTGGGAGGCCGTCGACGCCGCGACCTTCGTGCGGGGATCCCACTCGATCAAGGGCGGCGTCGACACGCTGTTCAACCGGGTGCGGATCGATTTTCCGGGGGCGCTCCAGGGCGTCTATACCTTCAGGAACCTGGCGGACTTCCAGGCGGGCCGGTACACGACGTTCCAGCAGGCCTTCGGAATTCCCGGAGCGAGCCAGAACAACTCGAACGTCGGGGCGTTCCTGCAGGATGAGTGGAGACTCTCGCAGCGGGTGACGCTCAATGCCGGCCTCCGATATGACCTGCAGTTCCTGCCTGCTCTCGTGCGGACGGATCGCGACAACCTCTCCCCGCGTCTCGGCCTGGCGTGGGATCCCGCCGGCGACGGACGCAGCGTCCTCCGGGCGACCGCCGGACTCTTCTACAGCCCGGTTCCGTTGCGCGCCGTGGCCAACGCCCTTCAGAGGGACGGCGTCGCCTACCGGGTCGCGCAGGTGACTCCCGCGAGCCAGACCTCTCCCGGGCCGCCCGTCTTTCCCGATGTCTACCCGTCATTTCCATCCGGTGTCCTGACGAACGTCACGACGATAGATCCCGGCATACAGAGCGGGTCGTCTTTTCAGGCCGCCGCGCAGTACGAGCGCCAGATCCTTCCCTCGGCGACGGCGTCGATCGGTTACGAGCACATCCGCGGAAGGCACATCATCATGGCCCGCAACGTGAACGTGCCGACCACAACGGATTCTTCGGTCTTCAATCTCGGAAGGCCGAGCGCCGCATACGCGAACAACTCGCAGTATCAGTCGATCGGGGACTCCTGGTACGACGGCGTGACGCTGAGCTACACGCAGCGGCCGGTTTCGTGGGGCAGCCTCCGGGCGTCGTACACGTACTCGAAGAGCTTCGACACGTCGGGCAACTTCTTCTTCAGCTCGCCGCAGGACAACCGGGACATCGCGGGGGAGAGGGGCCGCTCCGACAACGACCAGCGCCACCGGGTCACGCTGTCGGGGAGCGCCGTCTCGCCCGTTCGTGGAAACGGAAGCGTGTGGGGCGCCATCGCCGAGGGCTGGACGCTGACCGGCATCTTCACCTACGCGTCCGCCCTTCCGTTCAACGTCCTGCTGCCGTTCGACCGCAACGGCGACTCGACCTTGAACGATCGCCCGGTGGGAGTCGCGCGCAACTCCGGAGAGGGGTTCGATTTCGAGTCCGTCGACCTGCGCGTGTCGCGACGTTTCTCGGTGACGAACAGCCTCGCGGTGGAGGCCATCTTCGAGGCGTTCAACGTCCTGAACCGAAAGAACTATCAGGTTCCGAACAACTCCTTCGGCTCGCCGACGTTCGGGCAACCGACGGCGGTCAATGACCCGCGACAGCTCCAGGTCGGCCTGAAATTGAGCTTCTGAGGGGGCCGCCGGGGAACCGGACTCGCGTTCGCCGCCGGTCTCCATTTGCCACTTGACTTACGCCTCTTTTGCGCCCATGCTGCTCGAGGTGGGCCGATGGGTCGCTCCTCGATGGCCAGGGGCGCGGCCGCGGTGGTTCCCTCGGCTCTACTGAAACTCGACCGGCTCCGTGTGCCTGGTTTCCGAGAAGGGCTCGGGACGAGCTTTC
Organism: Acidobacteriota bacterium; assembly: GCA_030854005.1. Lineage (GTDB taxonomy): Bacteria > Acidobacteriota > Thermoanaerobaculia > UBA5066 > Gp7-AA6 > JALYUA01. Next base: position 869 of record JALYUA010000041.1, on the reverse strand, counting down.
GGAGGATACGGCGAAGTGCCATATTATGTAAGGCGAAACTAATAAAATGAACCTCACAAAACGTCAAAAAGAGATTTTGGACTTCATTCGTGAGTACCGCGACGAAAAGGGAATCTCGCCGACTCAGCGGGAGATCCGGGAAAAGTTCCATCTCTCGTCCTTCGGCACCGTCCAGAAACACTTGAAGCGCCTGGAAGAAAAAGGCGCCCTGTCCCGGCAGTGGAACCGGAGCCGCGGCATCTCCCCGGCGGCGGAAGAGGGGGGTGCGCGCGAGATCGCCCTTCTGGGAAGCGTGGCCGCCGGACGGCCGATCGAGCCCTTTCCGGACGAGGAAACCATCGAGGTTCCGTCCTCGCTCCTGGGGAAGGGCGAGCACTTCGTTCTCCGGGTCCGCGGGGACTCGATGGTGGAGGACGGAATCCGGGACGGCGACTATGTCGTCGTCGCGCGTCGGGCGAGCGCGCAGAATGGCCAGACCGTGGTCGCGCTCGTGCGCGGCGAGGCCACGCTGAAACGTTATTACGCCGAGGGGGCCCGCGTCCGTCTCCAGCCGGCCAACGCCGCGATGAGGCCGATCTTAGCCGACGCGCGCGACGTGACCGTTCAGGGCGTCGTGACCGGGCTCATTCGCGACTACGCGAGCGCGTAGACGCCGTTTCCCTCCTGTCGGCGCCTGATCGGCGGCGTTGCGAGCCTGAAACCTTCGGGTAGAATCGGCGGCCCCGGGGCGACGTACCCAAGTGGTTAAGGGAGAGGTCTGCAAAACCTTTATTCGGCGGTTCGAATCCGCCCGTCGCCTCCAGCCATCCCCCGTCGGCCGCGCCCCCGGCTCTTCACTCTCAACTCTCGACTCTTAACCCATGACGCTT
>JALYUA010000025.1 GCA_030854005.1 Acidobacteriota bacterium | reverse complement strand
GCCTCGAGGTGCGTTCTCGCCTGGACCCCCGATCCGATGATCGCGAGCTCCGCCGCGTCCTCGCGCGCCAGCGCCCGCGTCGCGGCGCCCGACACGGCGGCCGTTCGGATCGCCGTGATCGAGGTCGCGTCGAGGATGGCGGACAGGCTGCCCGTTTCGGCGTCGAAGAGCAGGACGGCGCCCTGGTGCGTGTCGCGGGAGGTGCCTTCGTTGGCCGGAAAGAACGTGACGACCTTGACGCCGAGCGCCCTCTCCTGGCCGAGAAAGGCCGGCATGAGGCCGAGCCCGCCCGTCTTTCCGGGCAGCCACAGGATGGATCGCAGGGGAAGGAGGGTCTCTTCGCGGGAGAGGGACGCAAGGACGCCCTCCATCAGCGAGATGCACCGATCCATCGGAAGAAGGCGCGTCACCTGCCGCTGCCCGACGACCAGAGTGGAGATGGGTTGCCCTCCCCGCGCCGGATCTTATCCGGGCGAAGGAAGAGGTCGCCGCGCCGGATCGCATCTCTGACGCGCCTCGGGCCACGATTCGGCCGGCCGGTCGAGCGGCAGCCACAACGGATCGGTGATAGCTCAGAATGCGATTTCCGGAAGGGCGCGCGGTCTACCTTCGTTTTCGTTCCGCGTCGCCGCCCGGCGGCGTTGAGGTGCGACGCCTGGAGAGCCCGGAGGGGGAGGGCAATGCAATGAGATCCTCGATCGCAGAAGGAACAGGCGAAACGTTCGAGGAAGAGTTCGCGACACGCATCGGTCTCCTCCGGGCTGCCGTCGACGCCGACGGGTCGCTCGTGCGTCTGGAGTTTCGCGGTTCCGCCTCCGAGACTCGGACGGAGAGCCACGGGAGCACGCCGTGCGACGTGGTGCGCCGTCAGCTCTCGGAGTATTTCGAGGGGCGGCGGACCGCGTTCGACCTGCGGCTCGCGCCGGCCGGAACGGCTTTTCAGCGCCGTGTCTGGGAGGAGCTCGTGAAAATCCCGTTCGGGGAGCGGACGACGTACGGTGAGCTCGCCCGGCGCATCGGGAGGTCGGCTGCGTTCCGGGCCGTGGGCGCGGCAAACGGCGCGAACCCGATCGCGATCGTGATTCCCTGCCACCGCGTGGTGGGTAGCAGAGGCTCGCTGACGGGATACGGCGGAGGGTTGCCGCTGAAGGAATGGTTGCTCGCCCACGAGGGCGGGCGGCGGAAGGCGAAAGGGAGGCGGACATGATGAAATCGGCTCGTGCGGCGCTCGAGCGCGCGGCGGATGAGCTCCGTGGCTAGATACTGGTGGCAATGCCTCTCGTGCGGTGAGAGGCCGACCTGGCCGGCCGTTTGCGGCTCTCGAAGCGTCGCGGCCTTCATCTGGGATGAGCTGGCTCCGAGCGGCTGGGACCAGCGGCTTCTGCTCCGCAAGTGCCAGTGCAACCGCCGATCGCTTCGGATCACCTACCGTTTTCGAGGCAGCGACCCCGAGCGGATCAGTGTCAGGCACATCGTCGGCCTCACCCTCGACGGCGGTTATCTGCCGATGCTCTGGGAAACGTTCCGGCACTCTGCTCCCGCCGGAAGGTGGGTGGACTTCAAGTACCAGAGGGGCCGGAGTCCCTGGGGCCTGACAAAGCGGCTTGTTCTGGAAAGAAGGCAACTCGCGCGTCTCCTGCGAGCGTACGAACGCGCGACGGGCACCGCGGTCGCTCCCCGCCGGACGGAGCCGATCGTGGCTCGCGCCACCAGAACCAGAGAAGCATGAGCGGGTGCCCGCCCACATCCGGACTGCGGAGGGCGCGCGCGATGCCTGACCTTCGCTTCGAGGGCGCGGCCGATCTCGGCGCTCCGACAAGGGCGCTCGATGATCCCCCACGGGCCTGTGACTGACGCATGCTCATGGACACCCTTCAGCTCTTCGGAGAAGAGTGGTAGAACTTTGGTGTGGCGGCTGTCGCCCGTCGAATTCGGGCTTTCGCGCCGAAGACAGAGGGGGGAAACCGTGACGAGACCACCGCACGAGGACGAGAGGCAGGAAGGGCGCGACGACGCCGTCGAGGCGAGAACCGATGCGACCGCTTCCGACGGACTCGACCGCCGGACGTTCATCGGCGTGTCGATCGGGGTCGTTCCGGTTCTCGGCTGGGCCGCCGCGGGAGCGCGCGTCGCGCGAACGGGCGGCCCGCTCGGCACCGGAGGCGCGGCCGGTGCGGGGGCGATCCCCGTCGTGCTCCGCGTCAATGGCGTCGAGCGCAAGCTGATGCTCGATCCGCGCGTCACTCTTCTGGAGGCTCTGCGCGAAGACCTCGCCCTGACGGGGACGAAGGAAGGGTGCGACCACGGGCAATGCGGCGCCTGCACGGTTCTGATCGACGGACGCCGGGTGCTGTCCTGTCTCACGCTCGCGGTCGCGGCGGGTGGATCGAAAGCCGTCACGACGATCGAGGGCCTGGCGAAGGGCAACGAGCTGCATCCCGTCCAGGCGGCGTTTCTGAAGCACGACGGGTTTCAGTGCGGCTACTGCACGCCCGGCCAGATCATGTCCGCGGTCGGGCTCCTCTCGGAAGGCTGCCCCTCGGATCCGGCGGAAATCCGCGAGTGCATGAGCGGCAACATCTGCCGCTGCGGCGCGTATCCCAACATCGTGGCGGCGGTCCAGGAAGCGCGAGGCGCCGGGAAGGGAGGTCCGGCATGACGCCGTTCACCTACGGCCGCGCCTCCAGCCCCAGGGAAGCGGTCGCCGCGGTGTCCCGAGATCCGCACGCCGCGTTTCTGGGCGGCGGAACGACGCTCGTCGATCTCATGCAGCTCGAGGTCGTGCATCCCGGCCGGCTCGTCGACATCAACCCCCTTCCCCTGACGCGCATCGAGCCGCTGCCGGGCGGCGGGATCCGCGTCGGCGCGCTGGTGCGTAACAGCGACCTCGCGAAGGACCCCGCGATCCGCCGGCGTTATCCGGTGTTGTCGGAGGCGATCCTCTCCGGCGCCTCCGCCCAGATCCGGAACATGGCCACCACCGGGGGAAATCTCCTTCAGCGGACGCGTTGTCAGTATTTCCGGGACGTTCATTCGCCTTGCAACAAGAGGGAGCCGGGCAGCGGCTGCGCGGCGCTGGACGGTTACAACCGCATCCACGCGCTGCTCGGCACGAGCGGCAAGTGCATCGCGACGTTTCCGGGCGACATGCCGGTGGCGCTCGCGGCGCTCGGCGGAGTCGTGCGGACGCGACGCGAAGACGGGACCGAGCGGCAGATCCCGCTCGCGGACTTTTACGTGTCGTACGGAGACGATCCCGCGCGGGAAACCGTTCTCGCGCACGGGGAGCTCATCACCGCCGTCGACCTGCCCGCAGACGCCTGGCTCGCGAGGTCGCACTACCTGAAGATGCGCGACCGGGCCAGCTACGAGTTCGCGCTCGCGTCGGCGGCCGTGGCGCTCGACCTGGCCGGCGGCACGATCCGGCAGGCGCGGGTCGCGCTCGGCGGAATCGCGACGAAGCCCTGGCGGTCGGCCGAAGCCGAGAAGGCGCTGACGGGGGCCGCCCCGGGCGAGGCGGCGTGGAAGGCCGCGGCGGAAGCGGCGCTTTCCGGAGCCCGGCCGCGCCAGCACAACGCCTTCAAGGTCGAGCTCGCCAAACGCACGCTCGCCCGCGTCGCATGACCGCCGCCGCCGTCGAGGGCGCCGTCGGACAGCCCATCGACCGCGTCGACGGCCGCGCGAAAGTGACCGGCGCGGCGAAGTACGCCGCGGAGTTTCGTCCGGACCGCCTCGCGCAGGCGATCGCCGTCCAGAGCACGATCGCGCGCGGGGGCGTCGTTTCGATCGATGCCGCTGCCGCGAAGCGCGTGCCCGGCGTCCTGGCGGTGCTGACGCCCGCCAACGCCCCCAAATTGAAGTCCTTGAAGGAAGGCGACCCCTCGGGCGGCCACGCGGGTGAGGATCTCCCGCCTCTCTCGGGCGACGAGATCCATTTCGCCGGGCAGTACATCGCGCTCGTGATCGCCGAAAAAGTCCACCAGGCGCGGCGCGCGGCGGCGCTTCTGAAGGTGACCTACCGCGAGGAGAAGCCTGTCCTCGAGATCGAGGAGGCCGCCGCGTCGGCGACCTACCCGAAGA
>JALYUA010000012.1 GCA_030854005.1 Acidobacteriota bacterium | reverse complement strand
CCTGGACGCTGCCCCCGTCCATCCTCGCATCGCGCTTCCATCGCATCAACGTGCACCCGACGAACCCGGACGAGCTGCTGGTGGGGACGAGCCGCGGGGCGCTGCGCTCGACGGACGGCGGAGCGAGCTGGGCGACCGTGATCTCGGCGACCACCTACGGAGACGTTCCGGAGATCCTGAGGGACCCGACGGATCCGCGGAACCTCTTTGCCACCACGTGGTGCATCACGGGCGGCTGCACGTTCAAGACGGGGCGCGTCCTGAAGTCGACCGACGGAGGCGTCACCTGGACCGACCGCAGCTCCGGCCTCCCGACCGCCGATCCGTCCGACCCTTCCTACGAGCGGACGGCTCTCGCCCTGTCTCCCTCGAACACCTCGGTCCTCTATGCCGCCCGGTCGGTCAAGCCCGCGACGGGCACGATCATTTCGCACGTGTACAAGACGGTCGACGGCGGCGCCACGTGGGCGGACCTGCCCTCGGTGAGCACCCGCACCGGCAACAGCCGTTACCTCGCCGACCAGTCCTGGTACAACAACACGCTCGTCGTCTCGCCGACCGACTCCAACGTGGTGATCGCCGGCGGGGTGAGATACCTGCGCTCGACCGACGCCGGCGCCAACTTCACTCCCGTGCTCGACGGTGAGGTCCACGTCGACGCGCACGACCTGCGCTACCAGGGATCGACCCTCTGGTTCGCCAACGACGGGGGTGTGTGGACGAGCGTCGACAACGGGATCTCTTCGACCGACCGGAACAGTGGCCTCGTGACGCGGCAGTACTACGCGCTGGCGATCGACCCCATCAACCGCAACCGGATCCTCGGCGGCGCTCAGGACAACGGAACGAATCAGCGGACCGACGGGGGAGGCACGGCCTGGCGGCCGGTCATCGGCGCGGACGGCTTCGAGTGCGTCGTGAATCCCTATTCCCCGGCTCTCGCGTGGGGAAGCACCCAGAAGGGTCAGATCTTCCGCAGCCGGAACGTCGGAAACTCGACGAACCCGTCGTTCCAGTCGGTCACGCCCCCTTACGACGCCAACGAGGAGACGCCCTTTCAGACGGTCCTTCACATCGACCCGCGGGCCCCGCAGACGATCTACACCGGCTCCTATCGCCTCTGGCGCTCGCGAGACGGCGGAAGCGCGTGGGTCCCTCTTCCCACGACGACCACCGACGGCTCGGCGTGGCCGAAATCGACGACCGTCACTTCGATAGCGCTCTCCCGCACGGACCCTCTCCTGATCCTCGCGGGCAAGGAGAACGGCATCTACCGGTCCGGCGACGGCGGTCAGACCTGGACTCCGGCCACCGGAGTCCCCGATCGGGTCCTGACCAACCTCGAGATCGACCCGACCAACGCCGGGATCGCCTACGCCACGTTTTCCGCGCAGACGCTTCCGAGCGTCTACCGCAGCGTGGATGGCGGGTTGACCTGGGCCCCGAGCGCGGCCGGCCTGCCGGCATTCCCTTCGCAGGTGATCCGCGTCGATCCTACCGATCCGAACGTCGTGTTCGTCGGCATGGACGTCGGCGTCTTTCGGTCGCCGGACCGCGGGGCGACCTGGACCCGTTTCGGCACGGGACTTCCCAGCTCCTCGGTGCACGATATGAAGGTCCTGGATGACGGCTCCATGCTGCGCGTCGCGACGCACGGCCGAGGGATCTGGGAGCTGCAGGTGCCGCCGACGGGCAACAATCCGCCCGTACCGACGGTCCTCGCTCCGTCGTCATCGATCGCCGTTGCGCGCGGGACGCCGCTTTCGTTTTCGGGGACGGTGACGGATCCCGACCCGGGGGACACCGCCTCCGGGACCTGGTTCTTCCCGGACACGTCCGAGAACATTCCGCTGCCCGGCGGATCGGGCACGGTGGCGCACACGTTCCTGCGGGCGGGCTCATTTCCGGTGGCCCTCTCCGCGCGCGATTCCCGCGGCGCTCTCGGCACCGCCGTGGTTCAGGTATCCGTGACGGACAGCGGTGACGCCTGCGCCACGCCCGTGGTGATCCCGTCCAACGGCCCCTTCCCGTATGCCATCCTCGCCAGCAGCGAATCCGCGACGACGGAAGCGACGGATCCGACTCCCGCCTGCTCGCCCGCCTCGAAGGCCGCCTCGCTGTGGTTCGAGTACACGCCTCCGGCCGACGGGCAGTATGAAATCTCGACTTGCGGCAGCGCGCCGAACACCGTTCTTTCCGTCTTCACGGGGGCGGCCTGCGGCCCGTACACGCCGGTTTCCTCCGGCTGCAACAACGACGCCGCCGCCGCAGGCTGCGGAACGCAGGCGTCGCTCGTGACGGTGAGCGGCAGAGCGGGACAGACGCTCCGAATCCAGGCGACCGGCTTCAACGAGGCCAGCCTCGGCTCGTTCGCGTTGAACGTGAGGCCGATCTCGGTGTCGGCGTCGTTTCCTCGGGTGGCCGGAGTCAACGCAGGGGAGGGTCCGGCTCCGGGTGGAACCACCGTCCTCATAACCGGCAGCGGGTTCCAGGACGGCGCCACCGTCTCGTTCGGCGGCGTCGCCGGGACGGACGTCGTCGTCCTCGCGCCGACGATTCTCTCCGTGCGAACGCCGGCGCACGCGCCCGGAGACGTGGATGTCTCGGTGACCTCGGGCGGCGGAACGGGAACCCTCTCCCGCGCGTTCTCCTTCACCCCGTACACCCCGGTGGCCTGCGCGCCGGGCGATTCGACGCTCTGCATGAACGGCGGCCGCTTTCGCGCGCAGGTCGTGTGGAGAGTCCCGACCATGAACAGCGTGGGTCTCGCCTCCGCGGTCGCACTGACCGGGGACACCGGCTACTTCTGGTTCTTCTCGTCCAACAACATCGAGCTGGTCGTGAAGGTCGTCGACGGCCGCGGCTTCAACGGGAAGTTCTGGGTCTTCTACGGCGCGCTGTCGAACGTCGAGTACACCCTGACCGTCACCGACATCGTGACCGGCGCGGCCCGCGTCTACAACAACCCCAGCGGGCAGCTGTCGAGCGTCGCGGACACCGCCGCGTTCTAGATCTCCGCCTCGGAACCCGCCCGCTCATCTCCGGCGGCGGTCGCGCGTTTCGGAACGCGAACCGCGACACCCTGGATGCGGATTCCGCCCCCTCGTGACAGGATCCCCGGAAAGGGAGGAGCTCATGAAAATGCGCCCCGGCGTCCTCGCTGTCGTTGCACTCTTCGCCTCCACGGCCGCCCTGGCCGAGACCGAGGGGTTGTCCACGGGGGTCACCGGCTCCGCGACGCCCGCCTCCACGGCCGTCGGTTACGGGGTCTCCGGCAACAAGATCTTCGAATTGATCGGAGTCGTTCCCGTCGTCGCCACGGTGACGGGAACTCCGGCCTCGATGGCGGCCAGCGTAACCCTGCCGTCCACCGGACCCCTGAGTTTCTGCGGCGGGTTGGGAAGCACGACCTGCAGCAACGACCTCTGGGCCGCTCAATGGACGATTGTCTCGGCTCCGACCGGCATTCAGGCGATCGCCGCGTATCAGGGTTCCGCGCCCATCCGGCTCGTGAACAATACCGGCCAGATCGCTTCCTTGTCGCTGCGTTGCCGGGTCGGCAACATGACCGGATCGTGCATCTTCGTCACCCGGCTGATTGTGCTCACCGATCCGTTGTTTTGACGGAGGGAGTCGTCGGCGCTATGGGCGGGACGCTTCCGACCGGGCCATGAGCGACAGGATCGCTTCGAGCCGGATTATTTTCGTCATGTGGTCATCGAAGCCCGCGTCGAACGCGCGCCGGCGGTCCTCGGGGAGCCCATAGCCGGTTAGCGCGACTAAGAGGACGTCATCGGCGAGCGCGCGGCGGACGCGGCGAGCCACCGTGTAGCCGTCGAGCTTCGGAAGCCCGATGTCGACGAGAACGATCTCGGGCCGGTGCGCCAGGGCCGTGGCCACGCCCTGCTGGCCGAAGCCTCCCCGGAATTTGACACCGCGCAGCTTCATGATGCGCAGCCTTCGCCGCTCCGCCCCGTAGAGGGGGGCGATTTGCTCGAGCCGCAGCACCCCGTGCGCGATCGACTGGAGATGCATGTCTCCGTTCTCGGCGCTGTCGTCGTCGAGAAGAATGACCGTGCAGTTCTTTCCCGCGAAGAACGGTTTCAGGGCCAGGATCTGCCTGCGGTATCGGAACGCGCTCTGGGAAAGGAGCCGGATCTCGGAAAGCGAATCGATGATGACCCGGGACGGCTGGAGCCGCTCGACTAGCTCGAGCAGCGCGCGCACCGTTTCGCCGAGCTCCACCTCCGCGGGGTGGAAAAGCGTGTTGTCATCGGCTGGGGCGAGCTCTCCCGGAATCGCGACCTCGTGGAGCGTGATCCCATCGAGGGACCAGCCGTGCGACTCGGCGACGGCCTGGAGCTCCTCGGCGGTTTCGGAGAGAGTGACAGAGACCCCGCTCGCCCTCATTCACCCCCTGCAGGAGAAACTGCAGCCCGACGGTCGTCTTCCCGACGCCCGGGTCGCCCTGGAGGAGGTAGAGGCGGTGGCGGGGAACCCCCCGCCGAGGACCTCGTCCAGACCGGGGATTCCGCTGCGGGCCGGAGACCGGCGGCTGTCGGGCATCAGGTCTTCCTCAAAACCATCGTCAAGGTCGCGATCGTCATATCTTTCAACGCGTGCGTTCCCGCTGCAGTGAAGAACCGTGCCACCCGGCGGGGAGTCCCCGGAGCGCCGCGATTCCTTACCGGGATCGCCCCCTCGGGAAGACGGGCCCGCGGGGATGATCACTCCCGAAACCCCTCCGGACGAGAGGCCGGCCGCCGTTTACTACTACGGGACCTGCCTCGTCGATCTCTTCTACCCGGAGGCCGGGCTCTCCGGGATCCGGCTGCTCGAAAGAGAGGGCGTCCGGGTCGTGTATCCCCAGGGCCAGACGTGCTGCGGCCAGCCGGCTTACAACTCCGGATATTCCTCGGAGGCGCGAGCGGTGGCGAGAAGCCAGATCGAGCGTTTCTCCCGGCCGTGGCCCGTCGTGGTTCCTTCGGGCTCGTGCGCGGGGATGATGAAGAACTACTACCCGTCGCTCTTCGAGGGCGATCCGTTCCTCGAGCGGGCGCAGGAGTTCGCCGGTCGCATTCACGAGCTGACGTCGTTTCTCGTCCGCGTGCTTCGGGTGCGGCTTGTCGACCGCGGGGAACCGGCCCGGGTCACTTGGCACACCTCCTGTCACGCGCTGCGGGAAATGGGCATCCGGGAAGAGCCCGCCTCTCTCCTGGCGCAGCTCGAGCGGGTCGAAGTGATTCCTCTCGCGCGAGAGAGTGAATGCTGCGGCTTCGGAGGCACGTTCGCGGTGAGGCACCCGGAGATTTCCGCGGCGATGGTCGAGGACAAAGCGGCGAACGTCGCGGCCACGGGAGCGCCGACGCTTCTCTCCGGAGATGGAGGGTGTCTCCTGAACATCGCGGGGCGCCTCGAAGCGACCGGGGAGCGCGTCCGACCGGTCCACATCGCGGAGTTTCTGTGGGAGCGCACTCGTGCGCGCTGAGCCGGGGGCGCACCGCTTCCGCGACGCGGCGGCGTCCGCGCTGAAGGACCCCGGCCTGCGCGCCAACTTCCGGCGCGCGATGGACGGACTGATCTCCAAGCGCGCGGCGCAGTTTGCCGACCCGGCGGAGTGGCGGGACCTGCGGCGCCTCGGATCGGCGATCCGGGCTCGATCGCTCGCCAGGCTCCCGGAGCTGCTCGAGAGGCTGGAAAGCCGATGTCTGGGAAACGGAATCCAGGTTCGCTGGGCGGAGACGACCGAGGGAGCGAACCGGATCGTCCTCGAGATCCTCCAGTCCCACGGCGCCACGCGTGTCGTCAAGGGCAAGTCGATGGTCTCGGAAGAAATG
>JALYUA010000306.1 GCA_030854005.1 Acidobacteriota bacterium | reverse complement strand
GGTCCGCGGGGTCCTCGGGGAGAACTTTCTGGCGTTCTGGGACCGGGCGCTCGCCGCGGCGAAGGGGATGCCGCCGTCCAGGGCGGAAGGCGGTAGGCGGTAGGCGGGAGGCGGGGGCGAGAAGAGACGGGGGCCGGGAGCCGAGCGACCGACGGGAGCGAGACGGCCAAGGGACTCCGCGGTCAATTGAATCGGGGTCTGCACACTCAACGCTCAACGCTCAACGCTCAACGCCCCTCCTGCCTTATAGTCCGCCCATGCTCACTCAGCTGATCCAGCAACCGGGCCCGGCGCCGACCGGCCCGATGGGGCTCTTCTCGTCGCCGCTCGTGGCGATGGCTTTCATCTTCGCGATCTTCTACTTCCTCCTGATCGCTCCCATGCGAAAGAAGCAGAAGGCGACTGCCGCGATGATCGCGAAGCTCAAGAAGGGCGATGAAGTCGTCACCGGCGGAGGCATCTTCGGGCGCATCACCGCCGTCGACGAGGAAAGAGGCTTCGTCGTTCTCCAGATTGCAGATAACGTCAAGATCAAGGTGCTGCGAACCGGGATCGCGGGTCCCGCGGGAGAGCCCGAGACCGCGGCCGCCGCCCCCGCGAAGACCTGACCTGCGGGGGCGCGCCGCCGGACTTGGCACGCCCCGTCCACTCCTTGTAGACTCCACCGTTCTTCCAAGGGAGGCCGTTTGTCCAAGAGGCTGCGCTGGCGTGTTCTCTTAATCGTCCTGGTCGTCGCGGGAATCGTCGGCGGATACGTGGCGACGGGCTACGCGCACGCCAAAAAAGACTGGGTCCAGGGCGGCCGCCCGCCGCTCTCGGAAGCCCTGAAGCGGGGGATCAAGCTCGGTCTCGACCTTCGCGGCGGCATCCACCTCGTTCTCCAGGTCAACACCGCGGACGCCACCAAGGCGGAGCGCGACGAAGCGGTCGAGACTCTGAAGGCGCAGGCGCGGGAGCAGGGTGTCACCCTGGGCGCGGTCGAATTCCCCTCGGATGCCGCCTTCACCGTGGCTTCCGTGTCCGATGAGAAGAAGCTCGACGAGATCACGAAGCGCTGGCTTCCCGACTGGACCGTGGGGTCGGCCGGAGGCCGCCTCACCTTGTCCCTGAAGGACGCCTCGCGCCGCGCGACGGAAGAGAGCGCGGTCTCGCAGGCGATCGAGACGATTCGCAATCGCGTAGATGAATTCGGCGTCGCCGAGCCGCTGATCGCCCGCGAGGGGACGGACCGCATCCTTGTGCAGCTCCCCGGAATCGACGATCCGAAGCGGGTCAAGGACCTCATCAAGAACACCGCGTTTCTGGAGCTGAAGATCGTCGAGAAGGGCCCCTCGACGGACAAGGCGTCGCTCGTCGGACCGGACGGCAAGCTGGCCGCCGACATGGAGCTCGTCGAAGGCAAGGCCGAGCCCGGCCAGCGGGGCACGAACTGGTATTTGCTGCGCAAGGCGGCGGCCATCACGGGGCGGGACCTGAAGAACGCCCGCCCGAGCCACGGCCAGATGGGCGGCAACTCGATCTCATTTTTTCTGACCGCCGCGGGCGCCGAGAAGTTCGGCGCGGCCACCGGCGCCAACGTCAATCGGCTCCTCGCGATCGTGCTCGATAAGCGGGTTCAGTCGGCGCCGGTCATCCACGAGCGGATCACCGACCAGGGGCAGATCAATGGAAGCTTCACGCCGGAAGAGGCGAACGACCTCGCTCTCGTTCTGCGCGCCGGGGCTCTCCCGGCGGGTTTGACGTATCTCGAGGAGCGGACCGTCGGCCCGTCCCTCGGTCTGGACTCGATCCGCAAGGGGATCACCGCGTCGATCGCCGGGATGCTCCTCGTGTTCGTCGCGGTCGTTTTCTATTATCGGAGGGCCGGCTGGAACGCGGTCCTCGCGCTCATCCTGAACGCGATCCTTCTCCTGGGCGCGATGTCGCTCTTCAACGCAACGCTGACCCTCCCGGGTATCGCGGGATTCATCCTGACGATCGGCATGGCGGTCGACTCGAACGTCCTGATCTTCGAGCGCATCCGCGAAGAGCTCCGCGCGGGGCGCGCCCCGAAGACCGCGATCGAGAACGGCTTCTCGAAGGCGTTCGCGACGATCATCGACACGCACATCACGGTCGTGATCTCGGCCATCTTCCTGCTCCAGTTCGGAACGGGCCCCGTCAAAGGGTTCGCCGTGACGCTCCTGATCGGTCTCCTGATCTCGGTCTTCACCGCCGTCTTCGTCTCCCACACGGTGTTCGAGCTCGAATACGGCCGGCGCCAGCACATCGACGCCCTCTCCATCTAGCGAAGGACCAAAATGGAACTGTTTCGTCAGACCAACATCGATTTTCTCCGCTGGAAGTGGTGGGCCATCGGCGCTTCGTGGGCGCTGATTGCGGTCGGGCTCCTTTCGATCTTCGCCCACGGCGGGTTGAAGTACGGCATCGACTTCGCGGGCGGCACCCAGATCGCGCTGCGATTCAAGGACAAGCCCGACATCGATCAGCTGCGCAAGCTCCTCGACTCGGGCAACTTCGGCGATAACGGCATTCAGCGCTACGAAGCGGCGGAGAAGAACGAAGTCCTGATCCGCGTCCAGCAACAGAAGAAGGAAGGACGCGACATCACCGCCGAAGTCCTCGCGCTGCTGCGGCAGGGGCTCGGCGCGTCTTCCGATCCCGCGCGGCTCGATCTGAACCTCCAGGGCCGGGACAATCTGGCGGCCAGGCTGGTCGCGGCCGATCCCGACCACGTCGCCGGCCGTCCGGGGGCCACCCCCGCCGACTACTACGGCGGCGTCGCGGAGCAGATCGTGACGCGGCGCTCTCAGCTGGCGATTTTCCGGTCTCCCGCGGACGTCGATTCCACCGCGAGCGTCACGCCCGCGGTCAAGGAATGGGTGAAGGCGAACACGGTGGCCGGACCCTTCGTCCTGCTGTCCGCGGAAAACGTCGGTCCCCAGGTGGGCGCGGATCTGCGCAAGACGGCGCTGTGGGCGATCGTCACGTCGATGCTCGGGATGCTCATCTACATCGCCTGGCGCTTCCGGTCCCTTCCCTTCGGCGTCGGCGCGGTCGTGGCCCTCATTCACGACACGCTGATCACCGTCGGGCTCCTGTCGCTCTTCGGCCGAGAGTTCAACCTGGTCGTCGTTGCCGCGATCCTGACCCTCGTCGGCTACTCGGTGAACGACACGGTCGTCGTGTACGACCGGATCCGCGAGAACCAGCGCTCCCCGAAGAAGGAGCCGCTCGAAGGACTGATCAACCGCTCGATCAACCAGACAATGTCCCGGACCATCCTCACCTCGGGCGCCACGATGCTCGTCGTCGTCGCGCTGTTTTTCCTGGGCGGCGAGGTCCTGAACACCTTCTCGCTGACGCTGATCATCGGAATCATCATCGGAACCTACTCGTCGATCTACGTGGCCGCGCCGATCGTCGTGATCTGGAAGGACGTCCTCGGCCGCCGCAAGCTCGCCGTCGTCCCGGCCGCCGCCCCGCGCGCCGCCGCTCCCGCTCCGAGACCGGCCCCCGCGCCGCCGGCGCCGAGGCCGAACGCCGCCAGCCCGTCGTCGGGGAAGAGGAAGAAGAATCGGAGATAGCTCTCAGCTGTCAGCTTTCAGCTCTCAGCTGGAGAACGGACTGGACGAGAAGAGCACCCCGGTTTCCACGGGCTGGGAGGGCGGTCAGCGCCGCCTCGGCTCGCCCCCGATACCTGATGGCTGACGGCTGATAGCTGACAGCTTCCCTGCATCCCTGCCTCTAGTACCCTTATCCCGTCATGATCCGGTTCGAAGAGATCCTGGAAAGGGTCGAGTCGTACAACCCGCAGAGCGATCAGGATCTGCTGCGGCGGGCCTACGTTTTCTCGGCCCGCGAGCACAAGGGGCAGGTCCGGCGATCGGGCGAGCCCTATCTCGTCCACCCCTTGAACGTCGCGGCGATCCTGGCGGATCTGAAGGCCGACGACGTCTCGATCGTGGTCGGCCTCCTCCATGACGTTCTCGAGGACACGCTGACGACCAAGGACTCGATCGGGCAGCAGTTCGGGCAGGAGGTCGCCGACCTCGTCGACGGGCTCACGAAAATCGGCAAATTTTCCTACGTCTCTCGGGAAGAAGAGCAGGCCGAGACGTTCCGCAAGATGGTCCTGGCCATGGTGTCGGACCTGCGCGTCATCCTGGTCAAGCTGGCCGACCGCCTGCACAACATGCGCACCCTTCAGTACCTCCCGGAGGCGCGGCGGCGGGAGATCGCCCGCGAGACCATGGACATCTACGCGCCGATCGCGAACCGTCTCGGGATGGGCCTCCTGAAGGGAGAGCTCGAGGACCTGGCGTTCCTGCACCTGGAGCCCGAGGAGTACGTCCGAGTCCAGCGGGAAGTCGAGCGCAACCTCGAGGGCTCCGAGGAAATGATCGAGCAGATCCGCCGCGAGCTGTCGGCGAAGATCCTCG
This sequence comes from Acidobacteriota bacterium, assembly GCA_030854005.1. GTDB lineage: Bacteria > Acidobacteriota > Thermoanaerobaculia > UBA5066 > Gp7-AA6 > JALYUA01. The sequence goes on along the minus strand of JALYUA010000306.1, from coordinate 1,796 downwards.
AAGCGGGGGTCGAAGGGGAGGTCACCGGCCGGCGGAAGCGGTATCACTCGATCTCGTCGAAGATGAAGCGCCGCGAAGTCGACGTCGCGCAGCTGTACGACGTCCTCGCCCTCCGGGTCGTGACGCCGGAGACCCGCGACTGCTACGCGGTGCTCGGCCTCGTCCACCAGCGGTGGCGTCCCGTGCCCGGGCGCATCAAGGACTACATCGCGATGCCGAAGCCGAACTTCTACCAGTCGCTGCACACGACGGTCATGAGCGACTCCGCGCAGCCCTTCGAGGTTCAGATCCGGACGCGCGAGATGGATCTGACGGCGGAGCGTGGAATCGCGGCCCACTGGAAGTACAAGGAAGGCCGCCTCGGACCGAAGGAAAACGATGCCCGGTTTCAGTGGCTCCGTCAGCTCGTCGACTGGCAGAGCGAGGTCAAGGACCCGCGGCAGTTCCTCTCATCCCTGAAGGTCGATCTCTACCCGGACGAGGTCTACACGTTCACACCCAAGGGAGAGGTCTTCGCGTTTCCCCGGGGCGCCACGGCAGTCGACTTCGCGTACCGCGTGCACACCGACGTCGGCCACCGGTGCGTCGGAGCGCGGGTCAACGGCCGCCACGTCCCGCTGAAGACCCCGCTCTCGAGCGGCGACATCGTCGAGATCCTGACGGCGCCCAACCAGACGCCGTCCCGCGACTGGCTCTCGTTCGTCGCGACCAGCCGGGCGCGCCACAAGATCCGCCATTTCGTCCACACGGAGGAGAACCGCGAGGCCGTCGAGCTCGGGCGGCGGCTCCTGGACAAGGAGCTCAAGAAGTACAAGCGGACGGTCAAGAAGCTCGAGCAGCAGGGAGAGATCGCTCCCCAGCTGACCCAGTGGGGTTTCTCCCGGACCGAGGACCTCTTCGCCGCTCTCGGCTACGGGAAGCTGTCACCTCGCGCGGCACTCGAGCGGTTCGTCCCGCCAGACGAGCTCGCCCGGCCCGACGCCGGGCGCGAGACGGCGGTCTCACGGGTGGTCCGCAAGATCCTTCCGTTCGGGTCTCCCGACATCGTCGTGGTCGGCCATAACGACCTGCTCGCCTCGCTCGCGCAGTGCTGCACGCCGGTGCCAGGGGAGCGGATCCTGGGCTACATCACCCGGGGACGAGGAGTCTCCGTGCACTCGGAGAAGTGCCCCAACGTCGAGAACCTGCTGTACGACCCGGAGCGGCGGATAGACGTCGCCTGGGCGGGCGCGAAGGCGAACCGGTACGGCATCGACCTCGAGGTGATCTCGGACGACCGGCCGGGGCTTCTCGCCGACATCACGCAGGCCATCGCGGGGGAGGGCTCGAACATCCGTCGCATCGAAGCGAGGACGGATGAGGCGACCCGCCCGTACATCGCGGTCTCCCTCGAGACCTCCGACCTGAAGCACCTGGAGAAGATCCTGGCGCGCCTCGGGAAGATCGAGGGAGTGAGGGAAGTGATCCGGAAGTACAACGTCCCGGCGGGCGGGACGGGTTGAGAAGCTCTCAGCTGTCAGCGGTCAGCGGTCAGCGGTCAGCCGTCCTGTCGCCGCGTTGCCAGGCCGCCATCGCAAAAAACTGACTGAGAACCGAGGCTCTCTGGCTGATGGCTGACATCTGGTGGCTGATGGCTCTTACGCCTTCGCCGCCGGCTTCGCGGCGACGCTGGCGGCCGTTCTGACTGCCGGCTTCATCACCTTTCCCGAGCGCAGGCAGCGCGTGCAGACGCGGACGCGCTTTCCCCCTCCGGCCGTGGCCGCCCGGACGGTCTTCAGGTTCAGGTTCCACTTGCG
>JALYUA010000292.1 GCA_030854005.1 Acidobacteriota bacterium | reverse complement strand
GGTTGGCGCTGAGCCATGCCTGCGCGCCCGCCGGGGTGTCGATCGACTCCGGGAGATCGACGAGCAGCAAGGAGCGCCGGGACCGGCAGAGGGCCAACGCTTCCGCCAGGACTTCCGGGTCGACGGTATCCGGAAGGCAGAGGAGATTGAAGAGGTCGGCAACTTCGAGCGCGTGAAGCCCGGTCTTTCCGCCGGGGCCTCCGCAGAAGTCTGCGGACGTCGGGGACGCCCCGTCGATGCGCGCGACTCGCACCACGAGGGCGTAGACGCCGCCGTTGCGGAAGAAATGAAGAATCGCATGGCCCAGAGGACGGTTCGCCGCGAGCCCTCCGAATTCGCTCTCGAACGCGGCGAAGCTCGAGATCCGGCGCGCCTGGTCCGCGGGGCCCCTCAGGGTCTCCCCGACGAACGCGGCGACTGAAGTGGAAACGCCGGCGATCGGATGACCTCCGTCGGACGGGGCGCCGGGATGCGTCGATTGGGACACGAGGTCTTCCATTTTCACTCCAAAGCCCGGAAAAGGGCCGTCAGGGAGGGCCGCCTTCGGTCGTCGACGGAACCTCGGAGACCGTTCCGCGGATCGTCTCGATGAAATGCGCTCCGAATGCCTGCGACGGGGTCCACGTTCCGGCGGGGACGTCGCCCGCGAGAACGCGTTGGGCGCTCGCAACGGCGGACTCTGCGGTGAAATCGTAGCCCTCGAGCGTCGTCACGCGGCCCTCGACCGCGCGTCCTCCGGAGGCCTCCGCCCGGCCCCAGACCTGGTAGCGCTCCCCGCTCCGCTCCTCCTCCGACGGACCCGACACCCGCGAGACGATGACGCGCTCGATCACGCGCCGGAGAGGTCCCCACCCGAGAAGGGGCGCGACGAGGCGGAGGCGGCGGGCGGACGCAATCGCGCTCGAAGACGCGGCCGCGTACGTCTCGATGTTCGGAATGCCCGTCGAACGCCACGCGGTTGCGAGATCGCCCCAGGGGACGGTCATCGCGCGGCGCGTCCGGTCCGCGAACGGGACGTCCCGCGTCTTCCAGGCGGAGGGAACGGCGACGAGCCTCCCGCCGATTCGGACGAGCCCCCCGCTTCCCGCTCCCTGAAGCATCGTCTTCGCGGTTCCCGGAGACGGGCGAAATCCGCGAAAGGCGAGCGTCAGCCGGTCGGCGTCCGGAAGAAGGTGAGCGAGCAAGGCCGCGAGGCAGTCGGTCGGTACGACGTCGAAGCCGACCCCCGGAAGAACCGCGATGCCCGCCGCCTTCGCCTCGTCACTCCTCGAAAAGAGAGCCTCGAAGACCGCGACCTCGCCGGTGATGTCGAGATACGAGGTTCGGGCGGCGACGCACGCGTCCAGAGCCGCAGCGCTGGTGCGCGAGAAGGGACCGGCGGCGAGCAGCATCGCGTCGAACGGCTCGAGCGCCCGCGAGGAGGCCGCCCGGTCGCCGAGATCGAAGACGCGGTAATCGACCCCGGAGGATCGGGCGAGGGGCTCGATCGCCTCTCGCCGCCGGCCGGCGATCACCGGCCGCAGGCCGGATCGAAGCGCGGTCTCCAGAATCAGTTTGCCCGTGTATCCGTTCGCGCCGTAGAGGAGGAGCCCGCCGCCGGTCATCGCGGCCCCTCCTTCGGCAGCTGTTCCAGGAAGCCGGCGACCTCGCGGGAGAAATGGACCGGATCCTCTTCCTGCGGCAGGTGACCGACGTCCGGCAGCGTCACGAATCTCGCTCCCGCAATCGCCGAAGAGAGAGCCAGTCCCTGCGAGGGATCGATCAGGGTGTCCTCCTTGCCCCACAAGACCAGCGTGGGCGCGCGGATCTTCTCGAGAAGTCTCTCCGTTCCGCTGCTGCTGGTCCGGATCGCGGCCAGGGCCGCCCGCCGCGTGCCCGGCACCGGGATCGGATCCCACCACTCGTCCACCGCCGTTTCCGTCACGCGTTCCGGGCGCGCGTAGAGACGGTGGCGCAGCGTGTATCCCATGACCGGCCGCGTGAGCAGCTCGATCTGGAGCTCGCCGACCACGGGAGTCCGCAGCAGGCGAAAGCCGATCGGGATCCTCATCCCGGGGAACGCGGCGTCGGCGAGCACCAGCGCGGCGACGCGCTCCGGCCGCGCCGCGGCCACGGCCTCGCAGACGGCGCCGCCGAAGGAGTTGCAGACGAGGCAGACGCGGCGAAGGCCTCGCGCGTCGAGGTATTTCAGGAAACGTTCGGCCTGCCCCAGGACGGTGTAGTCATAGGGCCACGGACGGTCCGAGAATCCCGAGCCGGGAAGGTCGACGGCGATCGCCAGACGGCCCGATGCCGACTCCGCGAGCGCTCGCTTCCAGGTCGCGGAGCTCGACAGGAATCCGTGCACGAAGATCAGGGGGTCTCTTGTGGCGCCGGGCGTGCCCGATTCCCGCGACCGCCACCTGACCCCGTCGACGATCGTGTCGCGATCGCCGCCGGAGAGCGGAGGAATCGACCCGCGCGCTTCCGTCGCGCGCCGCACTCCGATTGCGAGCGCGAGCAGCAGACAGAGCGATCCGACCGTCCGGACGAGACAACCCAGAACGACCTCCCCGACGGAGCCCCCGGCAAGAGGGCCGGATTGTAAGTCCCGAACCGGCCCGGCCGTCTTGGCACGGTCCCTGCTTTTTGTCGCTCTCGATGGTGAGCCGGAGAACTTCGAAGTGCTTCGGTCGGTCCGCCGGAGCGGCCGGCGCGGTTCTGCTCGCGGCGACGCTGTGCGCCGGCTGCGCCAGCTCCACTCATACGGCGGCCGTGGCGGCCGATCGCGAGCTCGCCCGCCGCGCCAACGAGGCCATCGCCGAGGCGGGCCTCGATACGCAGCGGTTCGAGGCTCGCTCGTATCGCGGGGTGGTCACTCTCCTCGGGCAAGGTCAGGACGGGGAGGTCCGGGAGGCGCAGCGCGCCGTGCTCTCCGTACCGGGCGTCGTTCGAGTCAATAACCTGGTTCTCAGTGGGGGCTCTTCGACGAGTTCGGGATTCGCCCGGGCGAAGGGGGCTCCGATCATCGCCCGGGTCGAAACGGCCCAGCAGGCAAAGGAGGAGTAGTCATGGTGAAACGCTTCAGAGGATTGATGGGTGTCGCGGCAATCGTGGTTCTCGCGTCGTTCGTGGCCGGTTGCAAGACCAGCACGTCCGCGGGAACGCAGGTGGACGACGCGGGGATCAAGACGTCGGTGAAGGCGAAGCTCGCGGCGGACGTGAAGCTGTCGACGCTCACGAACATCGAAGTCAACTCGACCAACGGTGTCGTGACCCTCGCCGGCCAGGTGGACAACCCGGATCAGAAGCGGATGGCGGCGGACGTCGCCCGCTCCGTGAATGGGGTCGTGCGGGTGAACAACAACCTTCAGGTCAAGAACCCCTCCTAGGCGCCTCGCAAGACATCTCGGCCGGGAGTCGGCGGGGTCTTCCCGCTGACGCCCGGCTTTTTTTTCGTCCCCGGGGCACATCATGCGAAAGGGCTAATCTACGGCGGTGCCCACCTGGAAGCTGACCCTCGAGTACGACGGCACGCGCTACCACGGCTGGCAGTCCCAGAAGAACGCGGACCGGACGGTGCAGGGCGTCCTCGGACGCGCGGCCCGTGAGCTTCTCGGCGAGGACGCGACGGTCGGAGGCGCGGGACGGACAGACGCCGGAGTCCACGCTCTGGCGCAGATCGCCCACGTCAAGGCGCGAAAGGACCTCTCTTCGATCGAGATCCAGCACGGGTTGAACGACCGCCTCCCTTTCGACGTCAACGTGGTCACGGTCGAGGCCGCCGCGCCGGAGTTTCACGCGCGTCACGACGCGGCGTCGCGGCGGTATCTCTATCGGATCTCGCGGCGCCGGACGGCGTTCGAGAAACGGCTCGTCTGGTGGGTGAAGGACCGGCTCGACGCCTCCGCGATGCGAGAGGCGGCCCGCCTCTTCGTCGGCCGACACGACTTTTCCGCCTTCTGCGAGAACGCCGCGGGGCTCGATTCGACGGAGGTCGTCGTGGTCGCGAGCGACGTCACGGAGGCCGGCCAGGAGATCCACTATCGGATCGAGGCTTCGCACTTTCTATGGAAGATGGTCCGCCGCCTGGTCGGAACGCTGGTCGAGGTCGGGCGAGGCAATCTTTCGGTGGAGGAAGCCCGCCGCCTGCTGGATGAGCGGCTTCCGGGCTCGACGGCTGTCTGGACCGCGCCCCCCTCGGGGCTCTTTCTCGAGGAGGTCCGTTACGGGCGGACGGAGGCATCGCTCGTCTCGCGCCGCGAACGCGTCGCGGCCCCGGCCCCTTCCGTCAGACCGAAGGGACCGTTGCGCCCGGCTCCCCCCGTTCGCGGCGCCGGTGTTCCCCGGCAGAAGCGCGCCGGAGCCCTTTCGCCGCGGCCGATGGGCCCCTCGGGGCCTCGGCGCGGTCCCGCCCGCCCGGGCGCGCCGAGAGGCCCGCGGAAATCGGGATAGCCCGAGCGGCGCCTCGCCGCCCTCAGAGGAGCTCGGCGGACTCGATCGACCGGCGGAACGCGGATCGCCACAGCGCGGTGAGGTCCCCGAGGCCCTCGTCGATGCGCGAAGAGCCGCTCGCAGCGATTCGCAGACGCCCGCCGCCGACGCGGCCGAGGATCGCGAAAGGCACGCCCGCATGGGCGGCGCGTTTCGCGATGCTGTCCTCCTCGCTCGAAGGAAACGACACCACCGCGCGCCCGGTGCTCTCACCGAACAGAACGGCGGCAGCACGAACTGTTGCGGGGACCTCCACGTCCGCGCCGAGGGCGCCCGCCATCGCGCTTTCCGCGATCGCGACGGCCAGCCCTCCGTCGGCGACGTCGTGCGCCGAAGAGAGAGCCCGGTTGGCCGCGAGATCGAGAAGGAATTCGAAGAGCCGCCGTTCGGCGCCGAGATCGACTTCGGGGCAGGGCCCCTCGTCGCGGCCGCGGACCGTGCGCAGAAACTCGCTTCCTCCGAGCTCGTCGCGCGTCTCCCCGAGCAAAGCCACGAGGTCGCCGTCGCGGCGGAAGGCCATCCCCACGCGCAGGTCCACGTCGTCGAAGAGCCCCACCATCCCGACAGTCGGGGTCGGCGGGATCGCGCGGCCGTCCGTCTCGTTGTAAAAGGAGACGTTTCCGGAGACCACCGGGATGTCGAAGGCGCGGCAGGCGTCCGAGATTCCGCGCACGGCGGCTTCAAACTGCGCCATGACCTCGGGCTTTTCCGGGTTGCCGAAATTCAGGCAGTCGGTGATCGCCAGCGGGCGGCCTCCGGCGCAGGCGATCGAGCGCGCGGCTTCCGCGACCGCGATTGCCGCCCCGCGGTAAGGATCGAGCATGCAGAAAAACGGGTTCACGTCGGACTTCAACGCCAGCGCTTTCGCCGTTCCTTTGACCCGGACGATGGCCGCATCGGCTCCCGGCCGCTCGACCGTGTTGGTGCCCACCATGTGGTCGTACTGGGTCCAGATCCACGACTTTTCCGAGACGTTGGGGGACGCGAGGATGGCGCGAAGGCACGCGCCGTAGTCCGAGGGCTCCGGCTGGTCCGGCCAGCGCGGAAGAGGCGGCGCGGCGGCCGGCCGCCTCGGCCGGTCGTAGACGGGCGCATCGTCCGCCAGCGGCGCCGCGGGCAGGTCCGCGACCTTTTCTCCGCCGAAAAACAGCACGACGCGCCCCGTATCGGTCACCTTCCCGATCTCGACCGCGTCGAGCTCCCACTTGCGGAAGATCGCGAGCACCTCGGAGAGGCGATCGCTCCGGCAGACCAGCAGCATCCTCTCCTGGGATTCCGACAGCATGATCTCGTAGGGAGTCATGCCCGTCTCGCGGGCCGGCACCTTCGACAGATCGATCTCGACCCCGCTGCCGGCGCGGCCGGCCATCTCGAACGTCGAGGAGGTGAGACCCGCGGCTCCCATGTCCTGGATGCCGACGACCGCGTCCGTCGCGAAGAGCTCCAGACACGCTTCGAGAAGCAGTTTCTCCGTGAACGGGTCGCCGACCTGCACGTTCGGCCGCTTCTGCGACGTCTCGTCGCCGGCAAATTCCTCCGAGGCCATCGTCGCGCCGTGGATCCCGTCGCGCCCGGTCTTCGAGCCGACGTAGACGACCGGATTGCCGGCGCCCTCCGCCCGCCCCAGGAAAATCCGGTCGGCCCGGACGATCCC
>JALYUA010000291.1 GCA_030854005.1 Acidobacteriota bacterium | reverse complement strand
CCGAATTTCTCCTCGGCGAAGAGTCCCGGCGCGGCGCCTGGATCGACTACGTCCAGGGCGTGACCGCGGAGCTCGCGCGTCAGGGCCTCGCGGTCCCGGGATTCGATCTTTGGATTCGGTCGGAGGTTCCGGTGGGCAGCGGCCTGTCCTCGAGCGCCGCGCTCGAGGTGTCGGTCCTGCGCGCGCTTCGCGATGTCGCCGGTTTCGCTCTCGATGACGTGGCGATCGCGCTGGCCGGACACCGGGCGGAGAACGATCTCGTGGGCGCGCCCGTCGGGGTGATGGACCAGATGGCGTCGAGCCTGGCGGATATCGGAGTCGCGCTCTTCCTCGACACGCGCAGCCTCGAGTCCGAGCGCATCCCGATCCCGGCGGCGGCCGAGCTCTTCGTCGTCGACTCCGGCGTGCGGCACGACCACGCGGCCGGTGACTACCGCAAAAGGCGCGCGGAGTGCGAAGACGCCGCGAGACGGCTCGGGGTCCGGCAGCTCCGCGATCTCACCGCGGACCGGCGTGAGGACGTGGAGCGCCTCCCGGAACCGCTCCGCCGGCGCGCCCGGCACGTGGTCACGGAGAACGCGCGCGTGCTCGAAGCGGCCGCGGCCCTCCGGCGGGCGGATCTGCCTCTCCTCGGCCGCCTGTTCGACGCCTCACACGACTCGCAGAAGGACGACTTCGAGGTCTCCGTGCCAGCGGTCGATGCAATCGTGAACGCGGCGCGCGCCGAGCCGGACGTCTACGGCGCTCGGCTGACGGGAGGCGGCTTCGGAGGAAGCGTGGTCATCCTGGCGGGCATCGGCGGCGGCGCGGCGCGGGGATTCCGGATCGTCGAACGGGCGGCGCGAGCCGGCGCTCCGGAGGCCCGGCTGGTCGTCGTTTCCGGCGAAAAAGTCTGACCTGGACAAGGGTCCGGTAATCCTCTAAGTCCATCCTGGAGAGTGTTCTGCGACGGCATGGATCTTGAAGATGCCGGGGCATGGAAAATAGAACCACTCGCGTGCCGCGAGGGAGCCGTGCCTCTGCTCCTCTGACCTCCCTCGCGCCGGAAGCCTCCCTCAAGACCCGGAAAAGCCCCGTCCAGGCGCCCGAGCCCGCGCCGGATATCGTTTGCCTCTCACACTTGCGCTGGGACTTCGTCTTCCAGCGGCCGCAGCACCTGCTGACACGCTTCGCGCGCGAGTCCCGTGTCTTCTACGTGGAAGAGCCGGAATTTTCGCCGGGGATCGCGCCCACTCTCTCGGTCTCTCTTCGGGAGAACGGCGTCCACGTCGTGGTGCCGCGCCTGCCGGTAGGGCTCGAGGCCGAGGAGGCGACGTCTCTCCAGAAGGAGCTCTTGGACGAGCTGCTGCGGCGGTACGCGATCCGCCAGTACGTCCTCTGGTACTACACGCCGATGGCGCTCGGATTCTCGCGGCACCTGCAGCCGCTGACGATCATCTACGACTGCATGGACGAGCTGTCCGCGTTCGCGGGGGCGCCGAAAGCCCTGCGGGAAAGAGAGAGCGAGCTCCTCGCGCGAGCCGATCTCGTCCTGACGGGAGGCGAAAGCCTCTACGAGGCGAAGCGGAACATGCATCCCAACGTGCATGCCTTCCCGAGCAGCGTCGACGTGAAGCATTTCGCCAAGGCGCGCGATATCGGAGCAGAGCCCGCCGACCAGGCGCCGATCGCCGGGCCGCGGCTGGGATTCTTCGGCGTGATCGATGAGCGCATGGATCTCGAACTCGTCGGCGGGGTCGCGGCGGCTCGCCCCGAGTGGCAGCTCGTCTTCCTGGGCCCGACGTGCAAGATCGACCCGGCGAGCTTCCCCGCCCTGCCCAACGTTCACCGCCTCGGCCGCAAGGCGTACGCCGATCTGCCGGCCTACGTCGCGGGGTGGGACGTCGCGCTGCTCCCGTTCGCCCGCAACGAATCCACGAAGTTCATCAGCCCGACCAAGACTCCGGAATATCTGGCGGCGGGCAAGCCGGTGGTGTCGACGTCCATCCGCGACGTCGTCCGGCCCTACGGCCAGCTGCGGCTCGCCCGGATCGCGGACACCGTTCCCGACTTCGTCGCCGCCGTCGAAGCCGCCCTCGCAGAGGATCCGACCGATCGGATCGCGCGCGCGGACACCTTCCTCTCCCGCGTGTCCTGGGAGCGCACGTGGTCCGGAATCCGACGCCTCCTGCTCGAGTCCATCAACGCGCGGGGAGAGGAAGCCGCAGGCTCGGACGCCCTCGCGGGATAAGAGAGTCTTCCGCTATCAGTTTTCAGTTTTTACGCTCGACGCTGAACGCGCGACGCTCAACCACGTCCCTGCCCGCCGCCCGGTCGAGCAGGACCGTCAACCGGGGATGCAGCGAGAGAAAGGACGCGGGGCACGAAGCGTCCACCGGGCCGCGGAGCGCGCAGGCGATCGCCGCGGCCTTGCTTTTTCCCGTCGCGACGAGCAGGACGCGGCGGGCCGAGAGAATCGTCTCGATTCCCATCGTGAGCGCCCGGCGCGGAGCCGGAACCACGCCGTCGCCCTCGAGCGTCGAGCGCGTCGCCGCGGAGAGTCGGACGGCCGAGGTCACCGGCGCGAGCGATCCTCCCGGCTCGAGATACGCCACGTGGCCGTTGCGCCCGATGCCGACGAGGGCGAGATCCGCGGGTCCGGACCGCGCGAGATCCTGTTCGTACCGGGCGCACTCGGCCTCCGGGTCGCGCGCATCGCCCCGGAGAAAGTGAACGCGCCGTGGATCCAGATCGACCCGTGAGAAGAGATGCCTCTCCATGAACGCGCGAAAGCTTCGCGGGTCCGCGGCGGAGATGGCGAGCTCGTCCAGGTTGAACGTCGCCGCCCGCGAGAACGGCGCCCGACCGGCCCGGCTCCGGCGGACGAGCCCGCGGTAGACCGGCACCATCGTCTTTCCCGAGGCGAGGACCAGAACGGCGGCCGGGCGGCGCCGCAGGACCGCCGCGATGGCGTCCGCTGCCGCATCCGCGGTCCCAGCGGCCGATTCGAACACCCGGAGGCGGGGCGCCGGGCGCCTCACAGAGCGTCGAACGCCGCGAGCTCGACTCCCCGTTCTTCCAGAAGCGCCCGGACGGAGGGATCGCAGAGGGCGTCCACCTCGCGCGCGCGCTCGGCTGCGTACGTGCTGCCCGAGAGCAGCTCCGCGTCGGGATATCCCGGGTGGCACATGATCTCGGTCGTTTCCTCCGCGAGGCGGCCGATGACCCGGCGGAGATTTTCCGCTGTGGCCCCATCGGCGTAGAAGTCGTCCACGAACCGGTCTGGGGTTCGAAGGCCCGCCGCCCTCAGCGCCGTCCTGGCCGGGACGCTCGACGCGCGGACCGGCAGGCCGCGCTCCGCCGCCAGCGCCGCGAAGACGGGCTGGATGGCGGGGTGCAGAGCGGAATGATGGTGAGAATCGAGGTGCGACGGGGGGCGGCCGGCCAGCGTCTCGAAACGGGCGATCTGCAGGAGGAGCTCCCGACGGACCTCGTCGGGATCGAGAGAAGGCGCAAGAGCCTCCGCGTTGCGGGCGAAGCGGCCGCCGGGCGCCAGGGTCGGCAGCCGCGCCGCGTCCGACGCGGGAGGCCCGCCGCCCGTCAAAACGCAGTGGAGCCCGAGCGACAACCGCGGCGCGCTTCGCAGGGCGAGACGGATCCCCTCCTCCGCGGCGCTCTCGAGGATCATCACCGTCGCGGAGGTCACGATCCCTCGCCGGTGGGCCTCGATCGTTCCCTCGTTGATGCCGGCCGTCCGGCCGTAGTCATCCGCGTTGACGATCAGTCGGATCATGAGATGCCGAGAGTGGAAAGTGGAGAGTCGAGAGTCAAGAGGGAAGCGCCTCGATCGCGAGGCGCACGGCTCCCATCGCGGGCTCCTCGGCGAGCGGCAGGACGCGGGCGCCCGGGAAGGAGACTGCCCGCGCCACCTCTTCCTCGAGGCGCGGCAGCGCGCGAAACGTGCCTCCGGAGAGGATGACGTCGTATGGCGATTCCGCCAGCTTCAACGCCTCGACGACGCTCGACGCGGCGAGCGCGAGCTCACGGGCCGCTTCGCCGAGAATTTCCGATGCGACGATGTCGCCATCCGCCGCCGCGTCCGCAACGGCCACGGCGAAACGCGCCACGTCATGCCGCGGGTACTCCTGGTCATAAACGCATCGCACGATCTCCTCGAGGCGCTTCAGCCGGAAATGCGCGAGGGCGGCCGGTTCCAGGTTCGTTCGCGGCCCCCGCCCGTCTCCCCCGCGCATCACCGCGCGGAGGGCCCGCTCCCCGATCCAGAAACCCGACCCCTCGTCTCCGAGGTGCCATCCCCAGCCCCCCGCGCGGGCGATCTCCCCGCGGCCGTTCTGGCCCCAGGCAATCGAGCCCGTGCCGCAGACGACCGCGACTCCGATCCGAAGAGGGGATCCGGCGACGAACGCGATGCGAGCGTCGTTGGTGACCACGACCCGATCCTTGAAGCCGATCCGCCGGAGAATCGTCCGGAGAATCGCATGGTCGTCCGGGCGGTCCGCCCCCGCGATGCCGACCGCGAGGGCGTCCGCGCGCACGTTCGCGGCTCCCTCCGCCTCCTCGACCAGCGCGTGCAGGACCTTCTCGACTTCGAGCTCCCCGTGCGTTCGGAGATTCGCTCCGCCCCCCGTGGCGGAAGCCACCACTCTTCCGGAAGAGTCCGCGAGCAACGCCCGGGTCTTGGTCCCGCCGGCGTCGATTCCGAGAACGTGCTTCATGGAGTTGCGTCGGTCCAGGCCGGACAAACTAGCATTAATGCAAACGCCTTTTCAGTCATCAGTCTTCAGTTCTCAGTGTTGAGTCTGAGTGGAGCTGACGAAGAACGACAGATAACTGACGGCAGATGACGGATTACTGATTACTCTCCCCCATGCTCCAGGGAATCCGCGGCGCCACGACGGTCGAGAGAAACGACGCCGGAGAGATCGCCGAGCGCACACGGGAGCTCCTGGGCCTCCTGGTCGAATTGAACGGCATCCGTGGGGAAGACGTGGCGAGCGCGATCTTCACGGTGACATCGGACCTCGACGCCGCCTTCCCGGCGGTCGCGGCCCGGGCCCTCCCCGGGTGGCAGGACGTCGCCCTCCTGTGCGCGCGGGAGATTCCGGTGCCGGGCTCCATCGGCCGCTGCATCCGCGTCCTGATCCACTGGAACACGGAGCGCCGCCAGGCGGAGAGCCGGCACGTCTTTCTCCGGGGAGCGCGCGGCCTCCGCCCGGAGTGGTCCGTGCGCGTGCCGGGAGACGAGGAGCGCCCGACGGAACCGCTCTCCGGACCGGCGCCCCGCCGCTGACGGACGCCACCGGCGCCGACCCGGCACTGAAGATGTCGTAAATCAACGACTCGTCCGGGGCCTCAATCTTCCGCGAGATTCCCGACGAAAGGCGCTGCTCTTCAGCGGAGGGGCGGCGCGCCCCCTTCGGACGCCACGCCGCGGCGGGCGGCGATCAAGGCGGCGGCAGCGAGCGCCGCGACGAGGCCGACCGCGGCGGGCCCGATCAGACGAAGCCAGTCGGACGTGGCGTGCGGGGAGAGCAGTCTCGAAAGCTCGGAAGCGAAGGGGAAGGCGGAGCCGGGGTGCGCGCGCATCTGCTTCAGGGCCGCGAGCAGAGAAGACACCGAGATCGCCGAGAGCCATCCGACCAGCCCCGCGAACGCGCTCCAGGCGGCCAGCCGTGAGCGCGCGACCGGACGGCCCGGCTCGAGGTCCTGGACGTCGAGGTCCGCCTCGCGCGCGTCGATCGGAGCGAACCGGGAGAGAAGGACGAGGCCCGGCACCGAGGCGGCCACGCTGACCAGAAAGAAGGGAGTCCATCCGATGGCATCGACGAGAAATCCCGCCGGGGGCCCCGCGAGCGTCCGGCCGAGGGCGAACACGCTCGAGAAGAGGGCGTACTGCGTGGCGGAGAACTGCTTCTGCGTCAATCGCAGCAGAAGCACGCCAAAGGCGCCGTTCGCCATCCCCTGGCACAGGTTCTCGACGCCCACGCTCCCGTACATTACGAGGCGGTTCGCCATCGACTGGGAGATCGCCCCGGCAGCTCCCCCGGCGCACGGAACGCCCGGCGTCATGCGGTCGACGACGATGTAGCCGAGGAAGCCGACCGCCTGGGTGATCCCGAAGATCCAGAGCGCGCGGCCGAGGCCGATCCGGTCGGTCGTCCACGCCCCGAAGAACGTCCCGCCGATGATCGCGATCAGGCCGATCGTCGCCGTGGCGAGGCCGACGTCCTCGGGAGAGAAACATTTCTGGATCAGGAAGGGGCGGGTCAGCGCCGTCGCCAGGTTTTCTCCGAACTTGTAGAGGAGGAGAAACGCGATGATCTCGAGAGCTCGCGACTTGCGGAAGATCCCGATCAGCGGCTCGAAGACGGCGTCGCGCAGCGTGCGGGGA
>JALYUA010000262.1 GCA_030854005.1 Acidobacteriota bacterium | reverse complement strand
CGCGCCGGGGGGAGAGCTTCCCGGACGCACGGAAGGCGCATGGAACAACCTGGGGCTCTACGAGCGGGAGAGCGAGCGGGATCTCCCCGCGGCGCGCGCCGCATTTCACAAGGCGCTCGAGCTGCGTCCCGACTATCATTCGCCGATGTTCAACCTGGCGGTGCTCGCGCGCGCGGAGGGGAAGGACGTCGAGGCGCAGGAGTGGCTGTTCCGCTCCCTCGCCGCCGGACATGCGGACCCGCCCGGCACTCTCCGCCAGTGGGCCGACGATTACGAGCGGCGCGGGAAGGTCCGGGAGGCCCGGGCCCTCGCGGAGAGGGCGCTCCGGGAGATTCCGGCGAACGAGCCGGTCGCCCGGGAAGCGGCGCTGGCGCGATTCAAGTCGCGCGACTGCGCGGGCGCCATGAACGCGCTGAAAACGTTCGAGACCACCACGCGGGAGGTCGACACTCTGAACGCCCTCGGCCTTTTCCACACATGCCTCGGGGAGCGCGAGGAAGCGGAGCGCCTCTTCCAGCGTTCTCTCGCCATGAATGCCAACCAGCCCGGGGTCGTCGAATCGCTCCGGGTCGTCCGCGGGGGAGCGCCTCCCCGATCTTGAGGAGAGACATGAAGAAGAGAATCGCCACGGCCGCGCTCATGGCGGCGGCCCTCGGGGCGGTCGCGGCCGCCCCTGCCCAGAAATCCACCGCCCGTCCGGCGGCCGCCCAGGCGCCGGCGGCCGGAGTCGAAGCGCAGCTTCAGACCTACGCGCTCCACTTCCTCTCGTGGGACCCGGAGAGCCGCGTGACCGTGACGAAGTCGGCCGAGCGTCTTCCCGGCATGCAGGGCTACAAGATCGTCCGAAAGGGGCGATACGAGAAGTTGAACGTCGATCGGACGTATTACGTCTCCGACGACGGGAAGTGGTTCTTCGAGGGAGACTCGGTGGCGAATCCCGCGCCGAAACCGATCCGTTCCGCCGCCGATCTCACCTGGGTCGGGGAGAAATTTTCCGGGCTCTTCCGGACGAAAGTGACGCCGCAGCTCGCGCCCGAGCGGGACGCCCCTCCCTACAAGGGGGTCAACGTCGCCATCGAGACGGGATACGGCCCGGTCCGGATGCCCGGCTACGTCTCGGCGGATGGGACGAAGTTCCTCCAGGGCGTGTTCTGGGATTTCCGGATGGATCCGCGCGAGGAGAGGCGCCGGCACATCGACCTGTCGCTCGGCCGCGCGGGCGGCAGGCCGGAGGCCGCGGTCTCGATCGTCGAGTTCGCGGACATGGAGTGCGGGTACTGCAAGATGCGCGGCCTCCAGATGGACAAGCTGCTCGAAGCGAATAATGGGATCGTCAACGCGCGGCGGCACTACAAGTTCTTCCCCCTCTGGTTCGGCCACATCTGGGCGATGAAGGCCGCGTCCGCGGGCGACTGCATCTTCAAATCCGCCGGAGCGCCCGCCTTCTTCCGATTCAAGGAGCAGGTCTATGCGCGCCAGGAGAGCATGACGGTCTCCGGTATCGACGAAATCGGGGTGACGACGGCGGGAGCGGAGGGAATCTCCTCGGCGGATTTCCTCGCGTGCTATCTGCAGGAGGGAAGCTTTTCCCGCGTCCGGCACGAGATCGAAGAGGGCTACCGGCTGGGCGTCAACTCGACCCCGACGTACTTCATCGATGGGACGGAGATCACCTGGATCGAGGACAAGGTGATGGAGGATTTTCTCCGTACGCTCGCGCCGAAGCTCAAGTCCATCTTTGGGAAGTGAGAACGGGTTAGCGTCGAGCGTTCAGCGTTGAGCGTTCGGAAGCGGAAGGATTCGATGCCCGCACTCTGAGATTCGATCGAGTCCGGCGATCCGAAGGCTCTTCCGTGTCTGAACGCTTAACGCTCAACGCATAACGCTCAACTCTCTTCCCTTACGGTTCAAACGGTATCGGAATCGTCGTCCATCCGCGCACGGGGGAGCCGCCGCGAGTTGCGGGTTGGAAGCGCCAGTGCCGGACGGCGGCGACCGCGCTCTCGGTCAGGCCCCCTGCCACGCCCTTCAAGACCTGGACTTCGACGGGCTCTCCGGTCTCCGAGACGAGAACCCGCAGCAGGACGATGCCGCCGATGTGGGCGCGCAGCGCCACCTGCGGGTACAGCGGCTTGATGACCCGAGAGATCTTCGGGGCCACTTCGACGACGGGCGCGGCAGCAGCGGGCGCCGCGGGCGCGGGGCTGGTGGGAGCCGGAGCCGCGCTCTCGCTTTCGGGAGCCGGGGAGGGCTCCGACGGCGGCGCGACGGCGACCTTGACCGGAGAAGGCGGCGCCTCGACCGCGTCGGAGGCCGGGGGTTCGAGGCGCGCGGGGATCGTCACGACGGGGGCGGGCGGCCGGGCCTTCAGCGCGGCGGCCGCGTTTGCGACGTCGGGCGGCGTGCGTTTTCGCATCTCCTGATCGATTTTTCGCAGCTCCTGGGAGACGCGGCGCGCCACCTCGTCCTTGAACTCGGCGTCGGTCATCCTGGTCGTCGGCCCCGTGACGGCCACCGGCAGCGCCGTGGGCGTCGCCGGCCTCTCCGTCGGCAGGATGGGGACCGCGGCTACCCGGACGGCGGACTGGGGCCGTCGCAGCACCATGAAGACCGTCCCCCCGACCGCCGCCGTGACCAGGAGAGCTCCTCCGAGCACGAACGGCGGCCGCCGCCGGGGCGCGGGCCGAGGCTCGATGGGCGCGGGAGCTCTCGACGCGGCGGACCGGACCAGCACGGGGGCCGCAGACGGGGAAGCCGGGCGGAGAGCGGGCGCAGGAGTCACTCGCGGGGGCGGGACGGGCGCCGGCGCCGCGCCTTCCCCGCGAGAGTCGAGCGCCCCCTCCGCGGTCCGGGCCTTTGTCTCCGCCTCCATTTCCGGGGAGAAGAGCCCGTTCAGGAAGAACGCGAGATTGAAAGTCGACGGCGAGTAGGGACCGGAGAAGAGAAGCTTTCCGAGCTCGCGGCGCAGCTCACCCATCGACTGGAATCGCGCCTCCGGGGGACCGAGGCAGAGGCGCAGCACGGCCGAGACCTCGGGCGCGATGGGTGCGCCGTCGCGCAACGCGGTGCGCAGGTCTCCCGCCGGATCGGAGGGGCTCGGGGCCTTCCCGACGAGCATCTCGAACAGCAGCGCTCCGAGGGAGTAGACGTCGGAATTCTTCTCGATCCGGCCCTGCGCGCGCTCCTCCGGGGCGAGGTACGGAGCGATCTCCCGGGCAAAGCGCGGGCGGCCGGCCGAGGGTAGGAAGCCGCTCGCCAGGCCGAACCCCGTCAGGCGGATCTCGCCGTCGTCGGAAAGCGAGACGAATCCCGGCCAGACGAGCCCGTGGAGCGTCCGCTCTCCCTCGATCGTCGTGTTGTACGCGTGGTCGAGCGCGGTCGACACCTTCTCGACGATCAGGAGGGCATGCTCGTACGGGATCGCCTGGTGCTCGCGACGCGCCTTCTCCATGACCGTGTCGAGAGTCCGTCCGCTGTCCTCGCTCCAGGCGAGGTAGGGAATCCCGTCCGCGGAATCGAGAACGACGCCGCGTGAGATGGCTGTGTTCTTCAGGAACGTATGGATCTCGCCGTTTTCCTCGATCGAGTCCAGCACCGCGTCCTCCGAGATCTCCGGACCTTCGAGGATGCGGAGGCGGGCAAACCCCGTGTCGCCCGTGAGGCGGCGCGCGCGATAGACGCGGCCGAGCGCGTCCTCCTGGAGGAAGGCGGTCAGGAGATACGGCCCGAAACGCCGCGGCAGAGGCTCGTCCGTCATCGCCACGCGCGGCGGCGCTGGCCGGGAGAGAAGGCTTTCATGGTGTGTGGGTTCGCCTTTGATTGTAATCAGTTTCGGGTCTTCGGTCTGCGGTTCCAGGGGTCCGGCGGGTCAGGCGGTCGCCTCGCTCGGACAATAACCCCTTCGTTCTTGAGGCTTTCCGCCCGTTCGCCGTCCGCCTTCCGCCGCTCGCCCGGCGCCCGGACGAAGTCCCTACAGCGACCGGGCGGGGGTCGGCTCGGGGGTCGGGGCCGGCTCCGGGGACTGGACCCCGGCTTGCCTCAGGCGGTGCGCGGTCGCGATCGCCTGAAGATGTTCCTCGTAGGTCCGGGTGAACGTGTGACCGCCGGTCGTGTCCGCGACGAAGTAGAGGAAATCCGTTTTCGCGGGGGAGACCGCCGCCTTCAGGGCGGTCAGGCCCGGATTGCAGATCGGACCCGGCGGCAACCCGTCGTTGGTGTACGTGTTGTATGGCGAGTCGTAGGTGTAGTCGGACCGGTGCAGCGTGCCCGTCCAGCGGCCGTCCCGCTTCATCGCGTACATCACGGTGGGATCCGCCTGCAGCCTCATGTTCTTCTTCAGGCGATTCCAGTAGACGGCCGCGATCAACGGGCCTTCGCTCTTGATCGCGCTTTCCTTCTCGATGATCGAAGCGAGGATCACCGCCTGCCGGGGGGTGAACCCGAGCGTGTGCGCCTTCTCGCGAAGGTCGGGAGTGAAGTTCTTCCGGAACTGCGCCACCATGCTGTCCACGATCTGGCGGGCCGAGGTCGTGCGCGTGACGACGTAGGTCTCCGGGAACAGAAATCCCTCGAGGTCGTTGACGCCCGTCGTCAGGCCCGGCAGCAGCTCGGTCTCGGTCAGCGCGCGCTTGAACGCTTCCGGCCCCCCGATCCCTCGGCTCCAGAAGAGCTCGAACGTCTCCTCTTCGGTCAATCCCTCCGGGACCACGATCGAGTACTGAACGACCTCTCCCTTCCCCATCCGGTTGATGATCTCGTCGATCGGCATCGGGCGGTCGAACTGGTACTCGCCGGCCTGGAGCCGCGTGCCGCTGCGATAGACGCGGTAGTAAATCTCCGCCAGGCGGGCGTCCTGGAGCACTCCCTCTTTCTCGAGCCGCTCGAAGATCTGTTTCGTGGACGTCTTCGGCGGAAAGAGGACCGTCGTCCGGCCGGCGGCTACGGCCGGCCGGCGCGGATGCTCCAGCCGGTAGTACGCATAGACGACGGCGAGGACGGCGAGCACCGCGAGCAGGAGCACGATCCCCGCGATGCGGCGGGCGACGCTCACGGGCATCGCCCGTCCGTTACGGGCATGGCCCGTCCGTCATGGCATCGCCCGTCCGTCATGGGCGCCCCCCATCCGCGACGTGGGCCAGCCAGTCCTCGAGAAGGACCGCCGCGGCGGTCCGGTCCGTAGCCTCCCGGGAAGAGCCCGGCGGAAGCCGCCTCGCCGCCTCGTTGGAGGTCAGGGTCTCTTCGTGGAAATGGATCGGAAGTCCGGTTCTCCGGCCGAGCTTGCCAGCAAACGAACGGATCCGCCCCGCAAACGGGCTCTCGACCCCTTCCGGGGACCGGGGGATGCCGACGAGGATGCCCTCGGCCTCCTCTTCTTCGCAGAACGCGAGGATCTCGGCGATCGTGGCGTCGTCCGTCTTCCGGAGAAGCGTCCGTCGGGGGGTCGCGATCGTTCCCGCCGCGTCCGAGGTGGCGAGGCCGATGCGTTTTTCTCCGAAGTCGATGGCCAGGATGCGGGGCACGGGGAGGAGTTTATGGGAATCGGCGGCCTTGACCCCCTCTCCCCGCGCGCCGGGGGAGAGGGCCGGGGTGAGGGGCGGCACATCAAGCCTGACAGGACTCGAGCGGGGAGAGGGAGCGGAGGGGAATCGTGGGTGCACGCCCACGGTTATCATCCGACCTATGAAGAACGTGGTGATTCTGGGCGCCGCACGGACACCCCTGGGCTCCTTTCTCGGCAAGCTCTCCTCCCTGTCCGCCCCGGCGCTCGGCTCGGCGGCGATCCGCGGAGTTCTCGCGCGCTCCGGTGTCGCGCCGGAGGCGATCGAGGCCGTCGTCCTCGGCAACGTCCTCCAGGCGGGGCTGGGGCAGGCGCCGGCGCGGCAGGCGTCGCTCGGGGCCGGTATCCCGAACTCGGTTCCCTGCGTGACGGTGCACAAGGTCTGCGGGTCGGGGATGCGCGCGGCGATGGACGTCGCCAACGCGATCATCGCGGGCGAGTACGACATCGCGGTGGCGGGCGGCATGGAGTCGATGTCGAACGCGCCCTATCTGCTGGATCGGGCGAGGACCGGATACCGGATGGGCAACGGCACGCTCGTCGATTCGATGATCAAGGACGGCCTCTGGGACCCGTACAGCGACGTCCACATGGGCAACTGCGCCGAGAAATGCGTGGCGAAGTACAAGTTCACGCGGGAAGAGCAGGACGCCTTCAGCCTCGAGTCGTACCGGAGGGCCCAGGACGCCTCGAAACGCGGCCTCTTCGCGGACGAGATCGTGCCGGTCGAGGTGCCTTCGAAGAAGGGGGCGCCCTCCGTCGTCGACACCGACGAGGAGCCCTTCGCCGCCCCTCTCGACAAGATGGCCGGCCTGAAACCCGCTTTCCAGAAGGAAGGCGGAACGGTGACGGCCGCCAATTCCTCCAAGATCAACGACGGAGCGGCGGCGCTGATCCTCGCCTCCGAGGAGAAGGCCGTCTCGCTCGGCATCAAGCCCCTCGCCCGGATCGCCGGCTGGTGCGGCGTGGCGCAGGAGCCCGAGTGGTTCACAACCGCGCCGATCGGCGCCGTCCGCAAGCTTCTCGACAAGGCGGGGCTCAAAGTCTCCGACATCGACCTCTTCGAGGTGAACGAGGCCTTCGCCGCCGTGGGGATGGCCGCGATCCGGGAGCTCGATCTCGACCCCGCGAAGGTCAATATCCTCGGCGGCGCCGTGGCTCTGGGCCACCCGATCGGCGCCTCGGGCGCGAGGCTGCTGACCACGCTCGTGCATTCGCTGCGCCGGGAAGGCAAGAAGCGCGGCGTCGCGGCTATCTGTATCGGCGGAGGCGAGGCCACCGCGATGCTCGTCGAGGTGCCCTGACGAGAAGCCGGGATCCGAGCGGCCAGCGGGAGCGAGACGGACGCGATACTCCGCCGTCAACTCGATCGGGGGAATCGACGGGGGCGATCGCGTTCGATCTCTTACTCGGCGGCGTTCCGCGATTCGAGGCGGAATCGCAGTGGGCGTGGCGGCTGGCTCGCCGCTGCCTCGCGACATTGCCGGCCGCTACCAGGACGATGCGGCCGGGCGCCCGGCCGACCATCGCGGACCTCGCGGGCGGGAGCGCGCATGTTCTCGTGCAGGCGGATCCTGAGGCTTACCTTCCCGCGACCGCGGCGCGGCGCCTTCTCGAACTTCTGGAATCCGGTGAAGCGGACATCGCCCTCCCCGTCACGAACGAGCCCTGGTGCGAGGCGGCGCGGCGCGAAGCGCCTTTTCCGTACCACACGCCGGCGCTGCTCGAAGAAGCCGCCCGCGCGGTCGCCGCGGCGGCGGGAGGCCTGGTCAGCGAAGGCCCGTTCCGGTCTCCCGTCTATGCCGCCCGCCGGGAAGCGCTGGCCGGATTTCCGCGCGATCTTCCGCTCGACGCCGCGGTCGAGCGGGCGGCGGTCCTCGGCCGGCGGGTCCGGGTCGACCCCGGCGCCTATCTGCACCGGTACGGCGAGATGGACGGCCAGGCGCGCGAAGATCTCGCGGCGCGGATCCCGGACGGGTCGCGCGTCGTCCTCGACGTCGGGTGCTCCCGCGGCGCGACCGCCGCGGCCCTCCGGCGGGCCGGCGTCACCGAGATCGTCGGCATCGAGCCCGACCCCGGAGACGCCCTGCAGGCCGCCCGGCGATACGACCGGGTTCTCGCGGTCCCGCTGGAGGCGGTCTCTGAGGACTTCGCCGGGCGCTTCGACGCGGTCCTCTTCGGCGATGTTCTGGAACACCTGGCGGATCCCTCCGCCGCGCTGCTCCGGGTGCGCCCGTGGCTTTCCGCCCGCGGCGCCGTGGTCGCCTCGGTGCCCAACGTCGGCCACTGGTCCGTGATCGCCGACCTTCTGCAGGGCCGTTTCGACTACGTTCCCTACTCGATTCTTTCCGGCACGCACGTGCGGTTCTTCACCCGGCGGACGCTCTCCGATCTCTTCGAGGCGTGCGGCTTCGACGTCCCGCGCATCGAGGCGGTCCGCTTCGCGCCGTCGCCGTCGGGCGTCACGGCGCTCGAGAGATTGAAGTCGATCCCGGGCGCGGCAGACGATCTCGACGTGGTGGAATTCGTCGCGGTGGCTCGACGGGGGATGGTTGAGCGTCGAGCGTTCACCCTCGAGCGTCCGGACCCTCACACCCAAGACTCTCAACTCTCGACTCTCGACTCTCCACTCTGAACCGTCCTGCTCAACGCTCCACCGTCCAATATGATCAACGCGTGATCAACAAAGTCATCGCGAGCGCGGACGAGGCCGTCGCCGACATTCCGGCGGGCGCGACGCTCGTCGTCGGGGGGTTCGGGCTCTGCGGCATTCCCGAGAACCTGATCGCGGCGCTCCGGCGCCGCGGAGTCGGAGACCTGACGGCCGTCTCGAACAACTGCGGGGTCGACGACTGGGGCCTCGGGGTCCTGCTCAAGAACCGCCAGATCCGAAAGATGGTGTCTTCCTACGTCGGCGAGAACGCGGAATTCGAGCGGCAGTTCCTGAGCGGCGAGCTCGAGGTCGAGCTCGTTCCGCAGGGCACGCTCGCAGAAAGGATGCGCGCCGGGGGCGCGGGGATTCCCGGCTTCTTCACTCCGACCGGCGTCGGGACCCTCGTCGCGGAAGGCAAGGAGACGCGGACGATCGACGGCCGCGACTACGTCCTCGAGCGCGGGATCGTCGGAGATTTCTCGCTGGTCGCGGCCTGGAAGGGAGACCGGCTCGGAAACCTCGTCTACCGCCGGGCGGCTCGCAACTTCAACCCCGTGGCGGCCACGGCCGGCCGGGTCTCGATTGCGGAGGTCGAAGAGCTGGTCGAGGTCGGGGAGATCGACCCCGAAAACGTCCACACGCCTGGAATCTTCGTCCAGCGGATCGTCGTCGCGCCTCGCGAGAAGCGGATCGAGCGGCGGACGGTGAGAAAAAGTTAGCTGTCAGCTTTCAGCCGTCAGCCGGAATGGAGGACTCGGCCTGCGTCGATCCTGGCAGCCCTGTCGTCGAAGCTCCGCTCTCATTCAATTCGCCATGCCGGAGCTGAAAGCTGACAGCTGAGAGCTGATAGCTTTGAGTTCCATGCTCGATCGAGAAGGCATCATCCGCCGTGCGGTTCTCGAGCTTCAGGACGGCTACACGGTGAACCTCGGGATCGGGATGCCGACCCTGATCGCGAACCACATTCCCGAGGACATGGAAGTGATCCTGCAGTCGGAGAACGGGATCCTCGGGCTGGGACCCTATCCGACCGAGGCGGAGATCGATCCCGACCTCATCAACGCCGGAAAAGAGACGGTGACGGTCCGGCCCGGCGCTTCGTACTTCTCTTCTGCGGACTCTTTCGCGATGATCCGGGGGGGCCACGTCGACCTCTCGATCCTCGGAGCGATGCAGGTGGACGAGGAGGGCTCGATCGCGAACTACATGAT
>JALYUA010000242.1 GCA_030854005.1 Acidobacteriota bacterium | reverse complement strand
GTTCCCATGCTGTGCACGTATCGGGTCAAGAAGGGCCAGGAGAAGGACTTTCTGGGGTTTCTCGAGAAGCACTGGCCGACCCTGGATCGGGCCGGGCTCGTCTCCCCGGAACCGCCTCGGATCTGGAAAGGGACGGAGAAGTCCGGCACCGTGACCTTCATCGAGACGTTCGAATGGAAAGACGGCCGCTCTCCCGAAGTGGCCCACCAGACCCCGGAAGTGATGGCCGTCTGGGAGCCGATGGGGACGCACGCGGAGGAGATGCACTTCCTGCAGGTCGAGCCGGTTCTCTGACCGGGTGGCGAGGCTCGACGCCGCGGCGCGCCTCGAACAGTTGACCGCCGCCTTCTCCGCGCTCTCGCATCCGACGCGGCGGCAGATCCTGCTGGTCATCCGCTTCCGCGGCGGCGCGATGACCGCGGGGGACATCGCCGGGCGGTTTCACTACAAGTGGCCGACGGTCAGCCGGCATCTGCGCGTGCTCGAGACCACGGGACTCCTCGTCCGGCGGCGCGAGGGGCGCCAGCACATCTACCGGCTCTCCCTCCAGAGCCTGGGGCTCGTCAAGGAGTGGATCCGGTGGCTCGAAGCGGGGAAAAAGTGAGTCTCGAGTTTTCAGCTTTGAGTCTTCAGTGCGGAAGCCTCGAGGCGGCCTCCTCGAAGCGCCGCAGCGCCGCCCGCGCCGCGTCCCGCCGCAGGGAGAACGCCGCAACGGCGTCGGGTGTGGGCGCTCCGTCGGCGCTTTCGACGGCTTCCTGCAGGCGAAGAAGGGAAGTCGCCGCCCTTTGCAGGGTCGTCGGGGTTTCGGTGGCCGGCTGATAGTCCTCGAGCACGGGATCCGCCGTGCCCACGATCTCATCGAGGAGAGTCGGCGCGGGCTCGCCGGTCCGCGGCGAGGTCTGCGCGCCGGCGGCCGTCTCCCGAAGCTTTCCGGCGCGGGCGAGGGCCGCCGCGACCGCGACGCGCTCCGCTTCGATCTTTCGCGCGAGCTCGAACTGGAGCTGCAGGTCCGCATCGCTCCCCTTGAGACGCGGGTCCCGCGCCACCGTGAGCGGCGCCGTTAGAGTGCGCCCGGCGGCCGTCAGGCGCACCGTGTAGCGGCCGGGAGGCGCCCAGACCCCGGAACGGGGCGCGCCCCGGCGGTCGCGGAGCTCGTTCGGCGCCGCGTACTTCAGGTCCCAGACGAATCGATGCATCCCCGCGGAGGCCCCGGGGACCACGTTTTCGGAGACCCAGTCCGGCGTCGAGGAGATCTTCTGAAGGTCCGGACCGGTCCGGGGATCGTCGCTCGACCACCGGCGCACGAGCGTCCCGCCCGCGTCGACGATTTCGAGCCGAACGGGCGATCCGGGGCGGCCCCGGAACACGTAGTCGATCACCGCTCCCGCGGGGGGATTCTGGCCGGCGGGCTCATCCCGCGGTTCGGGCGTCCCCTGAAAAGCGGCGGCATGAAAACGCACGGCATCGCGCGGCGAAAAGAGCCACGCGTCCGCCTGCGCCGTCTCCGCTTTCACCTGCTGTAGCGGCGTCAGGTCGTCGAGAATCCAGAACGACCGCCCGTGGGTCGCCACGACGAGATCGTTCCCGCGGGTCGCGATGTCACGGATCGAGCAGTGCGGCAGGTTCAACTGGAGCGGCTGCCATCGCTCGCCGTCATCGAAGGAGACGAAGATTCCCGTCTCCGTCCCGGCATAGAGCAGTCCCCGGCGGACGGGATCTTCCCGCACCACGTTCACGAAGCTCGCCTCGGGAATGCCGCGCGTGATGAGAGTCCACGTCCTCCCGCCGTCACGGGTGCGGTAGATCCAGGGGCGCAGGTCGTCCAGGCGATGGCGATCGACCGCGGCGTAGGCGGTTTCGGGATCGAACCGGGACGCTTCCAGGATTCCGATCTTGGACCACGGCGTCAGCGCCGGGGGAGTGACATTCGTCCAGTGCGCGCCGTCGTCCCGTGTGATCCAGACGAGGCCGTCGTCCGTGCCGCACCAGACGAGCCCGTCGCGCAGAGGGGACGGCGCGATCGCGTAGACCACGCCGCGCCGCGGGCCGGCCGTGGCGCTGTTCGCCGCGTCGGCGGGCACGAGCGTCTCCGGAGCTCCCGGGGCTTCGCGGGTCAGATCCGGACTGATTTTCGACCAGTGGCGTCCTCCGTCCGTCGTCTTGAACAGGAACTGGTTTCCGAAATAGAGCGCCTTCGGGTTGCGCGGAGAAAACGTCAGAGGCAGCGTCCATTCGCCGCGGTACTCGCCGGGGTGTGCCAGCACCGGGTTCACATCCTGCTCGCCGAGCGTCGTCTGGTCGAAGCGGCCGACCGTGCCGCCGTAAACGACGTTCGGGTCCGTCGGGTCCGGGGCGATCGCGCCGCTTTCGCCGCCGCCGGCGATCGGGCGCCAATCCCGAAGCATGATGCTCGGATAGTCGGTGCGCGAGGGAACGGCCGCGGCGCCGGTGTCCTGCTGCGCGCCGTAGACCCAGTACGGGAACCGGTCGTCGGTGACGACGTGGTACATCTGAGCCGTCGGCTGGTTGTACCAGGAGCTCCACGTCTGACCGCCGTCCACGCTGATGACCGTGCCCTGGTCGGAGGCGGTGATCATGCGCCTCGGATCCGCCGGGTCGATCCAGAGCTCGTGAAAATCGTCTCCGGTCGGATCTCCCTTCATCGGAAGAAAAGTCGCGCCTCCATCCGTAGAACGGTAGATCGACGTGTTGCAGGCGTAGACCGTGTCGGCGTTTCGGGGATCCACGGTCACGCCGGCGAAATACCACCCGCGGCCCCAGATCCTCGGGTCGGAGGACGCGCGCTTCCACGTGGCGCCGCCGTCCCGCGACGCGTAGAGGCCTCCCTCCTTTGCGTCGACCATCGCGTAGAGACGCGAGGAATCGGACGGCGCGAAAGCCAGACCGATGCGGCCCAGCTTTTCCGAAGGCAACCCGGTGCCGAGCACCGGTCTCCAGGTGTCTCCGCCGTCGTCGGACCGATAGAGGCCGCTGCCCGGACCGTTCGACGGCGGATAAACGTTCCACGGCGGCCGGCGGGTCTGCCAGAGAGCCGCGAAGATCGTCCTCGGGTTGCCGGGAGTGAACGCGAGGTCGATCGCGCCGGTGTGCTCGTCCTTGAAGAGCACGCGCGACCACCTCTTTCCGCCGTCCCGCGAACGGAACACGCCCCGCTCCGGGTTCGGGCCGTAACCGTGTCCGAGAGCGGCGACGAACACGAGATCCGGGTCGCGCGGGTCGACGAGGATCTTCCCGATCTGCCGTGTATCGGACAGGCCCACGTGAGCCCAGGTCCGGCCGGCATCGACGGACTTGTAGATGCCGTCGCCGTGCGAGATGTCCGACCGCATGTCGGCTTCTCCGGAGCCCACGTAGAGGGTCTTCGGGCGGGAAGGCGCCACCGCGATCGCTCCGATCGAGGCGATCGGCTGCGAGTCGAAGACCGGCGACCAGGTGCGGCCCGCGTTCTTCGTCTCCCAGACGCCTCCTCCGACCGCGCCGAAATAGAAATGGTCGGGCTCGCCCGGAACCCCCGTCGCGGAAAGCGCCCGTCCGCCGCGGAACGGGCCGATCAGACGCCACCGCATGTCCGAGAAGAGCGAAGGATCGGGCGGCCCGGCGGGCGCGGGGCCCGCGAGCGCAGCGACCGCGCAAAGCACCGAGAGGAAATGCATTGGCCGGGGATTATATGAAGCCGAGACGAGCCGCCGGAGTCGTCAGCGGCCGGCCTCCTCCGGCGTGCGCCCCGCGGCCGCGAGCCAGTCTTCGAGCCGGCGAACCATCTCGCCGAAGCTCGGCGCGACGAAGAGCACTTTCTGATAGTCGGTCGGATCGTAGGAGGTGCGCGCCATGGTCTCCAGATCGAACGGAAGAAGCGCCGCTCGCCCTCCGAGATCGCCGAGCTCGCCATAGGAAGAGAGCAGGCCCGCGCCATAGGCCTTGACCTCGCCCCCTTCGAGAGCCACCCCGAATTCGAGCGTGTACCAGTACAGACGCTCGATCTGGCCGAGCGTCACCGGGTCCGCCCGGAGCGCCGCTTCGCCGAAGGACCGGGAGAGGTGGACGATCTCGGGAGCGAGAAAGCTCGTCGCATGTCCGACGAGCTCGTGGATGACGTCGGGCTCGGGCGTGTAAAGCGGCATGCTGTGATGGCGCATGTACTGCGTCGAGCGGAAGACGCCGCGCCCGAGCGCGGAGAGAAATCCGTGCGCGGAAATGAGGCCTGCGACGGGAAGCATCTCGATCCCCGGGTGCCGCGTCAGCTCGTTGACTTCCACGAGTTGCGGCACCCATTTCCGGTCGAGCGCCAGCCGTTCTGCGGCCGACCGCCACTCTTTCACCGCGCGCCCGGCATGGAGAGGCGTCAGGTGGTCCCAGACGCTGCGCCACACCTCGTGCTCCTGATCCGTGTAGGCGACGAGCGGCGGCGGCTCTCCCTCGCGATGCTCGAGCGCGAGCTTCGCGATCGCGTCGCGCCGGGCGCGATAGACGGGATCCCGGAAACCCGGGTGGTCGGGGTTCAACGCGACCAGCTGCTGCAGGTCGTCCGGCATGACGCCGTCCGAGGCCTTCTGCGGAAGCTCTGCCATCGGCGTTCCGATTCCGGTGCCCTCTCGCGCGCTCAGCGGACGGGCGAGCCGACCCGGATCATGACCGCTTTCACCATCCGGTCGCACCGGGCGCCCATGAATGGGAAGATCCCCGAGATCCGGGACCCCGCGCGGGCCAGGAGATCCTCCCGGAGCATCGCGCGAGCCCGGTGGAGGCGAGTCTTGACGACGTCTTCCGACAGCTCCAGGGACTCCGCGGTCTCGCGAGTGGAGAGCTCCTCGACCTCGCGCAGGACGAAGACGGTGCGGTAGGCGGCGGGCAGACCCTCGACGGCCGCCTCGATGTGGGTTCGCATTTCCCGGCCGGAGGCTTCTGACTCCGGGTCCGGCGCCGGAGACGCGGTCACGGGCTCGAGCTCCCCGGAAGAACCCTTCGTCCGCTTCGCGCGGCGCGACCGGGCCATGGCCTCGTGAACCGCGATCCGAGTGATCCAGGTCGAGAAGAGCGCGCGCCCCTGAAAATCGCGCAGGTGCCGGAACGCCCGCACCCACGCTTCCTGCGCGACGTCTTCGGCCTCGCCGTCGTCTCGCAACACGGCCCTCGCCGCGCGATAGACGCGCTGGTTGTACCGCCGCAGAAGCCGGGCGAAGAGCTCCGTCTCTCCAGCCTGGACACGCAGCACGATGTCTTCATCGGACAGCTCCGGTGCGTCTTCCCGCGCCGCGGGAACGAGTCGGTTTTCACGAGAAGTCATCGCGAGCGCAAGAACCTACCAGCTTCTTCCGGTCGATCACCGGGACCCAAGACTTTACTTAGAAATCGCCCCGGCGAGGCGCCCCGCCGGGGCCTCTCGCGTCTAGGACTTTGCCTTGCCAGCGCCCTGGAGGCTCGAGATCCGAATCGTGTCCCCCGTCGCCTGGCCGGTCAGCTTGACGGACGCGCCGGCGTTGGCGTCGAGATCCGCGTAGTCCTGATTCTCGATGTTGTAGACCTTGTTCCCCGTCACGAAGACGTACTTGCCTCCGCCCTTGACGCAGGCGCGGGTGCAGTCGGCGTCCGACAGCTTCTTGCCGGCGTGCTCGATCGCCGACTTGTGCGAGTGGCCGCAGCTGCTGTCGCTGATCTTTCCCGTCCAGGTCTGGTCCGCCGCCAGCATCACCGCGGCGCCTATCAGCACACCGAGAGCGACCGCGAGGGCTCTCCCCTTGTTTCCCATCCTTTGCCTCCTCCGTACAAGGGGCCGCCGGCGAAAGAGCCGCGGCCTCGATGAATAGAGTCGCTGGATGGCGAAAGGTGACAAGAGGCTGTCAGCTGTCAGCTCTCAGCTTTCAGCTCGATTCTGAACGCTCGACGCTCGAGGCTCATCTTTCTCTCTTGCCTCCAATCCGCCTCAATTCGCCGCCTGAATTCCATCGCCTCTCCGCACCGGGGCCATCCCCGGTTGGTCTCATGAAGGTGGACGCTGCCTCGGCCGCGTGCCGCCCGGCCACTCACGGCGCGGGCCAGCGAGGAGGATGGACATGGACACGCACTCGAGCTCTCCGGCGCCCGAGTCTCCCGATTCCCGGGACGGGGCCCCGCGGGCCGCCTTTCGGCGGGCTCTCGACGGATTTCCGCGGCCCGGCTGGAGCGGGCCGGAGATTCCGAAGCGCACGCTGCTTCTCGGGCTGGCGGTGCTCCTCGCGGTCGTCTCCGCGCTCGTGTTTCTTCACGGCAGCTTTCGCACGGTGGATCCGGGACACGCCGGAATCTCGGTCAGCCGGTTCACCGGAAGCCTCGAGACCCTCCCCCCGGGAGCGCACTTCCGTCCGCGCGCGCTGTACCAGATCCACGACGTTCGCGTGTCCGATCAGCTCCTGACCGGCCCGGAGGGGAGCTTCTCGGTGTCGACGCGCGAGGGCGTCGTCGCCCAGATGACCGTGCAGGCGCGGTGGGCGATCGACCGGAACCGGCTGCTTTCCTCGTGGGCGGCGCTTCCGCCCAACCCGGAACGCGAGCTCGTGGCCCCGGTGCTCGCCGCCGCGTTCCGATCCTCCGCATCGCGCTACGACGTCGCGAAGCTCGTCGGCGAAGGGCGCGAGGAGATCGCGGCGGTCTCCGGCCGGACGGCCCGCGCCCGCCTCGCCGAGAGCGGCGTCGTCCTGAAAGACGTCCTGGTCGCCAACGTGGTTCTGCCCGCCGAGTACGAGCGGGGCCGGGTCGCATTCGTCGACGAGGTCCAGAGCACCGACCGGATGGCGGTGACGCTCCGCCTCAAGGAGAAGGAAGTCGAGAAGGCGAAGCTCGAGGCCGAAGCGCAGAAGGTCGCTGTGATCAAGCATGCGGAGGCGGCCGCCTCGCAGCGCCTGATCGGCGCGCGCGCCGAGTCGGACGCGATGAAATACATCCTGACGCTCAAGGAAAAGGAGATCGAGCAGAAGAAGCTCGAAGCGCAGGGCGAGCGGCAGACCCGGGTCGAGCGCGCCCGGTCCGAGGCCGAGGTCACGAGAATCCAGGCGGACGCGGAAGTGCAGCGCCGGAAGCTGATCGCCGACGCCGAAGCCTATTCGATCCGCGCCACGTCTCTGGCGCAGTTCGAAGGCCTTCGCCGCGAGGCCGAGCTCGTCTCCGCGAACCCGCTCCTCATTCCCAAGACCTTCGCCGACCGGCTGTCGGACAAGGTGCAGGTGATCCTGACGCCGTCGATCGGCGGCGAAGCGTTCACCGGAGAAGTCATGAGGCGGGTGGCCAACGGAGAGCCCGGCGTCGCTCCCCTTCCGGCTTCCGTACAGGCCTCGCGCCGCTCCTCGAAACAGTAACGAACCGGCTTTCAAAAAAGGAGGATTCCCATGTCCCGTTCTCGTCCGTCCTGGCGCCTTCGTCTCGCTCTTTGCTCGATGACGTTCCTGACGGGCGCCCACGCGCACGCCCAGGCGGCGGCGCCACCGCTCGCCTCCGCGCGGGGCGAGCCGGTCGGGGCCGACGTCTTCGTGATGGCGCGCGAAGCGATTCTTCGCGACAAGCCCTCGAAGGAAAGTCGGCTGATCGGAAAGCTCCCCGGCGGCGCGCGTCTGAAGCTCCTCGACGCGGGAGAGACGTGGGACAAGGTGCAGGTGATCGCCTCCGAGCGGCCCGCCGGGGACTCGAAGGACGCGAAGATCGCCGCCTCTTACGGGTTCGTCTCCCGCGACGTCCTCGCGACATTCTCAAACGACGCCTCGGGCCTCTCCGACCTGATCGCCGCCGGACGCGTGCTCTCCCAGAGCGAGCCGCACCGCCGTTTCGGCGCGGCCTTTCTCCTCCGCGCCTCCGAGAGGCAGCGCGCGGCCGGCGCCCCGGACCCGTCCCTCGAGCTCCTGCTGGGCGAAACCGCGGAGGCGCTGGCGCTCGCGGGCGGGCCCTTCCCGCCCGGCCTCGAGGTCGCGCGCGCGCCGGGAGACGGACCCTGGCGCTACTCGGGAGAGGCATTTCTCCGCGCGTTCGCTTCGACGGAAAAGACCGAGGGGGAGACCGCCGCCCGGCTCCGCGAGCGGGCGACCGCCGGAGCCCTCCGGCAGCGCTACGCCGCGCCCCCGACTTCGCTCACGGCCGTCTGGCAGGAGACCGCCGACTGGCTCTCGCTCGCCGAAAGCTCGCAGGACCCCGCGTCTCTCCGTTGCGCGGCCGACCGCCTCGGCTCGGCGTCTCTGTCGCTCGGAAGGCTGCTGCTGGCCGCCGGCCGGTCGGAGGACATCGACAAGCTCGAAAGACGCGTTCGGGCCGCAGGAGGCCGGACCGCCGCCCTCCTGCCGTTCGCGGTCGCCGGACGGCGGCTCGTATCCCGCGCTCAGATCCTGCGGTCGATTCGAGGCGACGGGACGTCTCCTTTCCGGCAGGAGGCGCGCGCGCGGCTCGGGCCGAAGGATGTCGTCGTCCGCATCGGAGGCGCGCTCGGAGCGCTCGAGTTGTCCTCGGAGACGGCGGTGGGAGGCACCCGCATCCCGGCGGTCAAGAAGCTCGCGATTCCGGTGCTCCCGGTTCCGGGGTCGCTGCGCGTCTCTCCGGACGGCAAATCGGTCGCGTGGATCGAGGTGGTCACGGCGTCAAAGCTGGTTCCGGTCGTGACGTCCCTGGACCGCGACGAGCCGGCGCGTGAGATTGCCTTTCTCTCTGAGGGCCGCCCTCTGCGCGACAGCGCTCTTTCGCACGTCATCTCGACGCTCGCGGGGTACTCGCGGGACGGACAGCGGCTCGGGGTCGCCATCCAGGCATGGAACGACACGCCGGGACCGGACCCCCGCTTCTCCGTCGTCTCGGTCGCCACGGGAGAGATCGTTTTCGAGACGTCGAAGGACACGAAGGCGTTTCAGCGGCTCATCCAGTAGAAGGCACGCGGGTCGATCTCCTCTTCGCGGGCGGCGCCCCGACGCCGCCCGCCTTTTTTTCTCGCCGGCACGGCAGGCGATCGGTCGGCGGCGTTTGGATGCCGACCGGCCGGATCAGCCGGTCTCGCGGTGGAAAAGACTGTGCCGGTTCACGGAGGGCCGTCGACGAAGGACGATCTCAAAGGGCGGTGCGGCTTTTCGAGGCTCGGCGGGGGCGGTAGAGGGCCCTCACCCCGGCCCTCTCCCCCTTGGCGGGGGCGAGGAAGAAGAGGTCAGACTCGTTCGCCTCCATCGCTCAACAGTTCGCAGCGGGAGGAGTCTCCCGACCGAAGGGAGGGAGGAGCCTCTCGCTGCGGGAGCGTCAGCGAGCGGAAGCGACGGCCGTTGGCCTCTCTCTAACTTCTCGACAGCAGAACCAGCGCCAGCGCGATCGCGCCGGGCAGGGCCTGCACGAAGAGGATCGACCGCTTCGCCGTGAATCCTCCGAAAATGCCGGCGACGATCACGCAGGAGAGAAAGAAAACCTTGATCGAGAAACCGCCGTCCACGGCGACGAGCCCCCACACGAGGCCCGCCGCGAGAAAACCGTTGTAGAGCCCCTGGTTCGCGGCGAGCTTCGCGGTCGACTCCGCCTCCTCCCGCGACATCCCAAAAGTCCGCCTCCCGTAGGGCGTCTTCCAGAGAAACATCTCGAGCACGAGAAAGAAGGCGTGAAGGATCGCCACCACGGCCACCGCGACGCTCGCCAGGTTCATCGATTCCTCTTTTCCCGGGGAGAAGGCTCGCCATCGAAGGAGCTTCCCGCGGAGGTCCGAGGATAGATCAATGCCTCCCGGTCGTGGCGTCCGCAAAGGCGCTCGCGACCGCGGGATCCGTGACGTAGGTGTCGAACAGGAAACCGCGGACGCGCGACTCCCCCGCAAATG